>JBBQWB010000023.1:0-34036 GCA_038210985.1 Bacteroidales bacterium | reverse complement strand
AAATTTGAACCTAAGTTGTCAACTTCAGGTTTATGATGTCTAATTGGTTTTCGTGAAAGTTTCGATTGATTTTCCCCATCAGATTGACCAATTTTATTAATCACAATATTTATTTGTTCATCGCATTTTGAAATCATATTTATTTAGAACAGATGGCTTTCATAAGCCTGTTTTAAAGCAAATAAATGTGCTTCACTATATTTGCCCTCCAAAGATTTTTTATTAATGTCAAAGTCCTAACGGTCTATCAAATTATTGCCCGTAGGGCATTAATCTCAATAAAAACTTCTTGTTTTATGTAAAAAACTTCCACTTAGTGGATTAACAGCCTGATTCCTATGGTAAGCTACAAATTATCACGCTGTCATTAAACCTTTATTTTCAAATTTTTGTATGAAGTCTCGGAATGACAATGTTATGGCGTTTTAAGGAGGATTTAGAGACTGTTGAAAATCAAAAATTTAGAATCAAATATTCGACATTTCCCTTCAGTTTGGCAGTTAAATAAAAAGCAAAAAACATTAAAAATTTAACGGACAAAAGTGATTGCAAATAAATTATTTGAAAAAAGAAATTTTTATTTTGCAAAGAACGAAAATTAAACTTCGGCAAGATTTAAAACAGTAGGAGTTTTTTACACCACTAAATCACTGTTAAATATTTCACAATAAAAAATTATATTACTAACATGTTGATATTGCAATTATTATGGGTATTATGTCAAAAGCACAATATCAAAAAAATCTTTTAATTCTTAAAAAAAAGTGTAACTTTGCCTCCAAATCAAAATTAAGAATGAGAAAAATTCAAATGGTTGACTTAAAAAGTCAATATACAAATATCAAACAAGAGGTTGATTTAGCCATACAGGAAGTTATTGATAACACAGCTTTTATTAACGGCCCAGCCGTTAAAGATTTTCAACAAAACCTTGAAAAGTATCTTGGAGTAAAACATGTAATTCCTTGTGCAAATGGCACCGATGCATTGCAAATAGCCATGATGGCATTGGATTTAAAACCTGGCGACGAAGTTATTACCACTACTTTTACATTTATTGCTACCGCAGAAGTAATAGCTTTACTTCAACTTACTCCGGTTTTAGTAGATGTGGATGCCGATACGTTTAATATTTCTATAGAAGCCATCGAAAAAGCAATTACTCCAAAAACTAAAGCGATTGTTCCAGTGCATCTTTTTGGACAAAGTGCCGACATGGAATCCATTATGAAAATTGCCAAAAAGCATGATTTATTCGTAATTGAAGATAATTGTCAGGCAATAGGCTCAGATATAACATTTTCGGACGGACGAAAAGTTAAATCAGGAACAGTTGGTGAAATTGGCTGCACCTCGTTTTTCCCATCCAAAAATCTTGGTTGCTACGGTGATGGCGGTGCATTATTTACAAATGATGACGATTTAGCATATAAAATTCGTGGAATTGTAAATCATGGAATGTTTGTTCGTTATTATCACGACATGGTTGGTGTAAATTCTCGCTTAGATAGCATTCAAGCAGCGGTTTTAAATATCAAACTCACTCATTTAGATGAATATATTGCAGCTCGACAAAAAGCAGCAAATTTTTATACGGAGGCTTTTGCAAATCATCCAAAAATTAAAACACCAGTTATTGCCACTTTTTCAAATCACGTTTTTCATCAATATACCTTAATTTTAAAAGATATTGACCGTCAAAATTTGATTGATTTTATGAACGAAAAGAGCATTCCTGCAATGATATATTACCCTGTACCAATGCATCTTCAAAAAGCATATATCAATCCTCGTTACAAGGATGGAGATTTTCCGGTGGCAGAATATTTATCGGCTAACGTAATTTCATTACCTATGCATACCGAATTAGACAATGAACAATTAGAATACATTGCTAGTTCGTTGTTGGAATACTTAAATCAATAATTATGACAGAAAAAAAATATTTTGCTCATTCCACCGCTATTGTTGACGATGGTTGTGAAATAGGAAATGGTGTTAAAATATGGCATTTTTCGCATATAATGACCAATTGTAAAATTGGGGATAATTGTAATATTGGTCAAAATGTGGTGGTTTCGCCCGAAGTTGTGTTAGGCAAAAATGTTAAAGTTCAAAACAACGTTTCCATATACACTGGTGTTACCTGCGACGATGATGTTTTTTTAGGACCTTCGATGGTTTTTACCAATGTAATTAATCCACGAAGTGCCGTTAATCGCAAATCTGAATATTTAAAAACTCGAGTTGGCAAAGGTGCAACTATTGGAGCAAATGCAACCATTGTTTGCGGACATGATATTGGCGAATTTGCCTTTATTGGAGCTGGAGCTGTAGTAACCAAAGAAATTCCTGCGTATGCATTGGTGGTTGGAAATCCTGCAAAACATATTGGATGGATGAGCGAATTTGGACAGCGTTTACATTTTGACGAAAAAGGTATCGCAGTTTGTTCCGAAAGCAATGAAAAATATATACTTAAAGATAAATCTGTAACAAAATTTAAACATGAGTAATCCGATAAATTTCGCACTAATTGGTGCAGCTGGGTATATTGCTCCTCGACACATGAAGGCAATAAAAGAAACTGGAAATAACTTGATTGCTGCCCTAGATAAAAACGATAGCGTTGGAATTATCGACAGTTATTTTCCATCGGCTGATTTTTTTATGGAATCGGAACGTTTTGACCGACATTTATATAAACTAATTCGTAACAATCCCGAAAGAAAAATCGATTACGTAAGCATTTGTTCGCCAAATTATCTTCACGATGCTCATATCCGTTTAGGTATGCGAAATCAAGCAGATGCTATTTGCGAAAAACCATTGGTGTTAAATCCATGGAATATTGATGCGTTGAAAGATCTTGAAAACGAAACAGGTAAGAAAATTTTTAATATTCTACAACTTCGTTTGCACCCTTCCATCATTGCATTAAAAGAAAAAATTGCAAACGGACCTGCTGACAAAGTTTACGATGTGGATTTAACATACATCACCGGAAGGGGAAATTGGTATCATTTTTCGTGGAAAGGAGATGTGATGAAATCGGGAGGAATTGCAACAAATATTGGCGTTCACTTTTATGATATGTTGACATATATTTTTGGCGATGTAAAAGAAAACATCGTTCATTGCCACGAAACAAATAAGGCTTCAGGATATTTATTGCTCGAAAAAGCAAGAGTTCGCTGGTTTTTAAGCATTGATTATAAATTCGTTCCCGCTCCACTTGCCTTAAAAGGGCAAACCACTTATCGTTCCATAACCGTGGATGGCGAAGAAATTGAATTTAGCGGTGGATTTACCGATTTACACACCCAAAGCTATCAAAAGATATTATCTGGCGAAGGCTTTGGTTTAAACGATGCGTATCCATCCACAAACATCGTTCACACAATCCGAAACTCGACCCCAAAAGGTTTAGTTGGAGATTATCATCCATTTTTAAAAAAATAAAAAAATTTTGTATATTTGCTAATAAAATAACGAAAAATGAATATTTACGAAAAATTACTTCAAAAAGAAACCAAGTTGTCGGTAATCGGTCTTGGATATGTTGGGTTACCAATTGCACTAGAATTTGCTAGAAAAATAAAAGTTGTTGGGTTTGATATTAAACCTGATAGAGTGGAGATGATGAAAAATCGGATTGATCCTAGCGAAGAACTCGAAGCTGAATCGTTTGATGGTTGTGATATTCTTTTTACCGCTAACATCGAAGATTTAAAAGATGCAACGTTTCATATTATTGCGGTGCCAACCCCAATTGATAAACATAATTTACCCGATTTAACTCCGGTTATTTCAGCATCACGCACCGTGGGTAAAGTTTTGAAAAAAGGCGACTACGTAGTTTATGAATCTACCGTATATCCTGGTTGTACCGAAGAAGATTGTATCCCTGTTTTAGAAAAAGAATCGGGTTTAACTTTCCGAAAAGATTTTATGGTAGGATTTTCTCCCGAACGTATTAATCCAGGCGACAAACACCACACTTTAAGAACAATTGTTAAAGTGGTTTCGGGTTGTTGCGAAGAATCTTTGGATAACATTGCTAAAATTTATGAACTTGTTGTAGATGCTGGTGTTCATCGTGCTTCAACCATTAAAGTAGCCGAATCGGCAAAAATTATCGAAAACACTCAACGCGACGTTAATATCGCATTGATGAATGAACTTTCCATAATTTTTAATCGCATGGGAATCAATACCTATGATGTACTTGAAGCTGCTGGAACAAAATGGAATTTCTTGAAGTTTTTTCCTGGTTTAGTTGGTGGTCATTGCATTGGAGTTGACCCTTATTACCTTTCGTTTAAGGCTCAGGAATACAGATATCATCCTCAAATAATTAAATCCGGTCGTTTTGTAAACGATTCAATGGGATTTTATGTAGCAAAACAAGTGGTTAAAAAACTTATATTCCAAAATAAAAATGTTTTGGATACTAAGGTTTTAGTAATGGGTGCTACTTTCAAGGAAGATGTAAGCGATATTCGTAACTCAAGGGTTGCCGATACCATCAATGAATTAAAAACATACGGTCTTCATGTAGATGTGGTTGACCCTTATGCCAATTCAGTTGAGTTAAAACATGAATATGGATTTGAATTGTGTGATAAAATTGCCAACGATTACGATGCAATTATCGTTGCAGTAAGTCATAAACCATACTACGACTTAGATGAAAAATACTTTAAATCAATCACAAAACCCAATGCGGTATTTTATGATGTAAAAGGAATCTTCAGAAAAAAACTAAAAGGATTCGAATATTTAAGTTTATAATTTGATACTATTTGAAAACAGTCGGCGTTTGTTTTTACAAAAACCGACTGTTTTTACATAAATAAAAAACATGAAAATACTTGTAACAGGAGGCACTGGATATATTGGATCGCACACCGTAGTTGAGCTTTTAAAAGAAAATTACGAAGTTGTGATTGCCGATAATCTTTCGAATTCCGAAAAAAGTGTGGTACATAAAATTAGAGAGATTAGTGGCATAAAAGTTCCGTTCGAGAATGTCGATTTTACAGTTATCGAAGAAGTTTCGGCTTTATTCGACAGATATCCCGACATTTATGGTGTAATTCATTTTGCAGCATTTAAGTTTGTTGGAGAGTCTGTAAGTAATCCACTTAAATATTATCACAACAATTTAACTTCGTTGATAAATTTGCTTCAGCAAATGAAACAACGAAATATTCAAAATTTTGTATTTTCCTCATCTTGTACCATTTATGGACAGCCCGAAGTGTTGCCAGTAAGCGAAAACTCGCCTATTCAGCCAGCTATGTCGCCCTATGGAAACACAAAACAAATTTCGGAAGAAATTATTTCCGACTTTATTAAATCTCAAAAAGATTTTAAAGCTATTGCACTTCGATATTTTAACCCAATTGGAGCCCACAAATCCGCTTTAATTGGCGAATTGCCAATTGGTGTTCCCCAAAATTTGATTCCATATATTACCCAAACCGCTATCGGAATTCGTTCAAAATTGAAAATTTTTGGTGGAGATTACAATACTCTCGATGGCACTTGTATTCGCGATTATATCCATGTTGTGGATTTGGCTAAAGCTCACATAGTGGCTTTAAAACGAATGATAGAAAACAAAAATAAGAATTGTTTTGAGCTGTTTAATATTGGTGCTGGAAAAGGGTTTAGTGTGTTAGAAATAGTAAAAACATTCGAAAAAATAAGTCAACAAAAATTAAATTACGAAATAGCCGACCGAAGAGCTGGCGATATCGTAAAAGTTTGGGCAGATACTACTTTGGCAGAAAAAGAACTAGGTTGGAAAGCCGAAAAATCATTAGAAGACATGTTGATTTCTGCCTGGAATTGGGAGCAAAAATTAAATGAAAGTAAAAATAATCTGATATGAAAAAAATATTGATTACCGGTGGAGCTGGCTTTATAGGCTCACATGTTGTTCGGCTTTTTGTAAAAAAGTATCCCAACATCCAAATATTTAATCTGGATAAATTAACCTATGCAGGAAATTTACTCAACCTAACAGACATTGAAAATTCGGATAATTATAGTTTTATAAAAGGAGATATCGTGGATGCCAAATTTGTGGATAATCTTTTTGAAACACATCGTTTTGATGGCGTAATTCACCTTGCTGCCGAATCGCATGTGGATAGATCCATCACCGGACCTATGGAATTCCTTTTCACAAATATAATTGGAACTGCAAATTTGCTAAATGCAAGTAAATCAATTTGGGGCGATTTTACCGACAATCGTTTTTATCATATTTCTACCGATGAGGTTTACGGCTCGCTTGGCGAAGAAGGTGCTTTTACCGAAACAACCGCTTACGATCCACACAGTCCATACTCGGCTTCAAAAGCATCATCTGATCATGTGGTAAGAGCTTATTTTCACACCTACGGTTTTCCGGCTGTAATTTCTAATTGCTCAAATAATTATGGACCAAACCAATTTCCCGAAAAGCTTTTGCCCTTGATGATTAATAATATCCTTTTAAATAAAGCACTTCCTATTTATGGCGAAGGAAAAAATGTGAGAGACTGGTTGTATGTGGAAGATCACGCTTTGGCAATTGATGCAATTTTTTGGAACGGAAAAGTTGGCGAAACATACAATATTGGCGGAAATAATGAATGGTTTAACATCGATTTAGTGAAAAAACTTTGCGAAATCATGGATAAAAAATTAAATCGGAATCAGGGAGATTCGCAAAAATTAATAACCTACGTTAAAGACCGTGCTGGACACGATTTAAGATATGCTATTGATGCTTCAAAAATCAAAAATGAACTAGGGTGGGAGCCGTCGATTAAATTTGATGAAGGTTTTGAAAAAACAATCGATTGGTATCTGTCAAACTCCGAATGGCTCCAAAAAGTAACAAGTGGAGATTATCAAAAATACTACGAAAAACAGTATTCAAAATAGTTAAATACGGCGATATTGTAGTGCTATATAGAATGAAAAAAATAAAAATCAAAAAAGGCAAGGTTTTAAAAATAAAATACTTACCTTTGCAACCCCAAATTTATTTATGGTTTTGAATACTTTAAAAGAATATATACTTAACTTTGTGGGCTTAAAATTAGGGCTTCATCAATTTGAATACCTGATTACCAACTCGTTCTTTGAAGCAATGCATTCGGAAGAAGATTTTAATCCAAATATTATATTAAAATTGGAGTTAGACAGGCAATTGAGTTTATTGTCTTTAAAATTTGATTTTTCTGGCTCATTGTCAACTATTTGCGATCGTTGTGCGGATCCGTTAGAAATTCCAATTAAAATAAACGAAAGTTTATATTTTAATATTTCCGACAGTGAAACCTCGAGCGAAGATGACGATGTGCTCTATTTATCTTCATCCGATTTTCAAATAGATATTAGTCAATTTGTGTACGAATTCATTATGGTTTCGATACCAATGAAACGAATTCATTTGGACGATAGTGAAGACAATAGTTTATGCAATCAAGAAACTGTAAAACTTTTTGAACAATCTAAACCGAAAAGCATTGATCCCCGTTGGGAAATATTGAATAAATTAAAAGAATAAAATTAATAGAAACGTAAAATTAAATAGTCATGCCAAATCCAAAACGTAGACACTCATCGACCCGTAGAGACAAACGTAGAACTCACGATAAAGCAATTGAACCTCAACTTTCAAGCTGTTCAAATTGTGGTGCAGCTCACTTGTATCATACAGTTTGCCCAGAGTGTGGTTATTATAGAGGTAAATTAGCTGTTGAAAAAGCAGCCACAGCCTAAATGATTTTTAAATAGCAGTTCTTTATGGAGCTGAAAAAACACAGGTAAACATTACCGAATAAGTTTTATCACTTATATTGGTAGTGTTTTTACCGTTTTCATAAACTCAAAACTGTTATGAATACTAAATTTTAAAAATTATGACTAAAATTCAAGCAGCAATTACCGGAATTCATGGAGCTTTGCCCGAATATGTTCTGACAAATGAAAAACTAAGCACCATGGTTGATACCACCGACGAATGGATAATGACTCGAATTGGCATCAAGGAACGAAGAATTTTAAAAGATTCAAATAAAGCAACATCTGATATTGGTGCCGAGGCAGTAGCTGGTTTACTAGCAAAAACTGGAACTAAACTTGAAGAAGTGGATTTATTGATTTGTGCAACAGTTACTCCCGACATGCAATTTCCTGCAACCGCAAACATCATTTGCGATAAAGTTGGGATAAAAAATGCCTTTAGTTATGATATTAATGCAGGTTGCTCGGGCTTTGTTTATGCTCTTGCTACTGCTTCTAAATTTGTAGAAACTGGCAATTACAAAAAAGTAATTGTAGTTGGTGCCGAAAAAATGTCATCTATTGTCGATTATACCGACAGAGCTACTTGCCCAATTTTTGGAGACGGTGCTGGAGCTGTTTTACTTGAACCAAATACGGAAGGTTTTGGAATTCAAGATATGATACTTCAATCCGATGGAGCTGGACGTGTTCACCTTCACCAAAAAGCTGGTGGCTCATTAAAGCCTGCTTCGCACGAAACTGTGGATGCTCGAGAACATTTCATTTATCAAGAAGGTCAACCTGTTTTTAAATGGGCTGTTTCCAAAATGGCAGATGTTTCGGTTGAAATTATGAAACGAAATAATCTTACCTCGGATGATATTGCTTGGTTGGTTCCTCATCAAGCAAACTTAAGAATTATCGATGCCGTGGCATCTCGAATGAAACTAGACCCAGCAAAAGTAATGATTAATATCCAAAAATTTGGAAATACAACGGCTGCAACAATCCCTATTTGTTTGTGGGAATGGGAAAAACAACTAAAAAAAGGCGATAATTTGATTCTTTCCTCTTTCGGAGCAGGATTTACTTGGGGTGCAATTTATTTGAAATGGGCTTATTGATAGGCGTTTAATACAAAATATGTAAAGGCAAAATCATTATTTTGCCTTTTTTTTATTTTCTTAATCAAATTGTTATAAATTTGTCAAGTATTATAAACGTAAATAATAAACTGTATTTAGTTTAAAAAAGTGTTCAATAATGCCAATTGTCTTTTAAATATAGTCCATTTAACAAATTAAAAATTGGGCTATAAATTAATTCCAATCGGGATAAAATGCTTTTAAACTAATTCTAAAATTGAGATTATACTCATTTACAATATTATTTAAAAATAATACGAACATTTGAACCATTTAATGCCATCTAAATATGAGGAAAAACATTGATCCAGTAGAAAATTTCAATAGAACAAAAAAAGTTGTTGGATATGTTCCACGTAAAAAAGCTACACAAAAACATTACGACGAAATAGGTTTTATGTCGGGACTTGAAGTGCATCAACAATTGCTTACCGAGAAAAAACTTTTTTGTAACTGCCCAGCAGGAATCTTTCAAAAAGCTGACGATTATGATGCGGAAATTGTTCGCCACATGCGTCCTACTTTAAGCGAACTTGGCGAATATGATGGAACCGCATTAATGGAATTTAAAACTCGTAAAAATATTGTTTACAAAATAAAAAATAAAACAGCTTGTACCTACGAAGTTGATGATACTCCTCCTTTTCCAATTAACCGCGATGCACTCGAAAAAGCAATTTTTATTTCGCTGTTGAGCAAATTGAATATTGTAGGCGAAGTTCATATTACGCGTAAACAATACCTCGATGGTAGTATTCCTACTGGTTTTCAACGAACTGCAATTATAGGCGTTGAAGGCTCAATCCCTTTAAAGAATAAAACCGTTCGATTAATTCAGTTAAGCATTGAAGAAGATTCATGCAGAGAAGTTTCTGACATTGGTCACGTTCGTATTTATCGTACCGATCGTTTGGGAATGCCACTTATCGAAACCGTTACATATCCCGAAATGGTGAATCCCGACGAAGTAATGGAAGCTTGTAATTATATTCGGTTCCTAAATCGTAGTACCGGAATGGTTCGCACTGGAATTGGAGCAGGTCGGGAAGATGTAAACGTTAGTTGCAAAGGTGGTACTCGTGTAGAAATTAAAGGTGTTGCTCACACAAAATGGATTCCTGAATTAACACACAACGAATGTTATCGTCAATGGGCTTTGCTTAAAATTAAAGATAATCTACTTGAACGAAAATTAGATGTTGATAATTGGAAAATTAATCATAAAACAATCGAATATTCATTAATAGACATAAACTATAAGCCAATTAATGATGCCGAAAAAAACGGACATAAACTCATTGCTATTGCTTTACCTGGTTTTAATGGTATCCTTTCTCATTTTACGCAACCAACTCAATCGTTTGCAAATGAAATTTCCGATCGATTAAAAGTTATTGCATGTCTCGAATATCCAAACATGTTACATTCCGAAGAGATGTACTCTGTTTTAGAAAACAGCCATTGGGAAAAAATTGCACAAAAACTTTCGGCATCCGACGATGATGCTCTAATGCTTTTTTGGTCGTCTGATGAAGATGTAAAAACAGCTTTAGAAACGATTGAAGAGCGTTGCTTGATGGCATTTAAAGGCGTTCCAAACGAAACTCGTAAATCAATAAAAGATGGTACAACCATTTTTGAACGTGTTTTACCAGGAGCCGACCGTATGTATCCCGACACCGACTCTATTCCAATTCCATTAGCAGATGATTACATCGATAGTTTATCTAAAAAACTGCCAAATGAAGTTATTGAAAGATATCGTCAAATGAAAAAATGGAATATTCCAGAAGATACATTTACTTATATTCTTAAGAAAAATCTCTATCCATTAATCGAAAAAACGGTATCCGATTTAGATATAAATCCAATTTATGTAGGCACATTTTTAGGTCATACGTTAAAATTTGTGGAAGGTCATTATAAACCTGTTAGCAAGTTTTCATACGATAGAGTATTTGATCTTTTCCAATTTTTGACACAAAAAGGATTACACATCAATTTGGCTAAACGAATGATGCCATTGGCTTATCAATATCCTTTAATGGACTTTGAATCAATTTTAGAAAGCATAAAATTCCAAAAGAAAAATGAGACAGAATTAGTTGAAAAAATTCATTTTTTGGAAGAAAAATTTGATCAAATTAAAATTAAAGACGGTGCTGAAGTGAAATCACGCTGGATTATGGGACAAATAAACAAAATAGCCATTGGAAACATGGATTTGGCTGAGTTAGTTAACAATATTTCGAAATAAGTTTAAATTATTGAAGCAATCATGAGTGAAGATATTTTTCAAGGTTATAAAGGCGATGCTCTAGCCATTTTAAAGAAATTCAATGTTAGAGTTTGGGGACAAGCAACAATTACTACTAAACGAGGCGTTTTTACAGGAACTGTTTTACCACGTTCGGAAAACGATGACGATAAACACATTGTTTTAAAAATTATTACTGGGTATAATATTGGTTTAGATACTGATACTATTACGGATATGGAAGAAACTGGCTACAAAAAAGCCAATTATAAAATTCCTGAAAAAGAATTTCCTTATACCGAAGGTTTGCCAAAAGTAAAACTACTTGGTACTGGTGGAACCATTGCTTCGCGTTTAGATTATCGAACAGGAGCTGTTATTCCAGCTTTTACGCCTGGTGAACTTTATGGAGCAGTGCCCGAATTGGCAGATATTTGCAACCTCGATACCGAAAAACTTTTCGCCGTTTTTAGTGAAAACATGGGTCCCGACCAATACAAAAAATTGGCAATAGCAATTGGGGAAGAAATTAAAAAAGGAGTCAAAGGCATTGTTATTGGTCATGGAACGGACACTCTTTCGCATACGGCTGCTGCATTAACTTTTATGGTTCAAAATTCGCCTGTTCCTATTGTTTTAGTTGGTTCACAACGCTCGTCCGACCGCCCAAGCTCTGATGCTGCATTAAATTTGATGCATGCAACTACTGCTGCTGGTCATGGCGATATTGCCGAAGTAATGGTGTGTATGTTTGGACCAACGTCGGATGAATATGGATTTTTGCATCGTGGA
The DNA here is from genome assembly GCA_038210985.1 of Bacteroidales bacterium. GTDB lineage: Bacteria > Bacteroidota > Bacteroidia > Bacteroidales > WCHB1-69 > JAQUGA01. The sequence continues at coordinate 22,051 of JBBQWB010000023.1, read as the reverse complement.
ACCAGAGTTAGAAAAATGCACTCATCGTACCGCTCAACTTTCCGTACAATAGGGGATACTCCTTTGGCAACTGTTACTCGTGAAGGAGTTAAACCAATAAAAGAAATTTATAACCATCGACGTAACGATACCAACGTAATTATAAAACCATATTTTGAAGAAAAAGTAGCCATTATTTACTATTATCCTAACATGCAACCCGATATGATTGATTCATTGGTGGAGAATGGTTACCGAGGAATTATTATTGCTGGCACAGGATTAGGACACGTTAATAAACCACTTTATCCAGCCATTAAACGTGCTCAGGCAAAAGGTGTTCACATGTATATGGCGGTTCAAACAATTTGGGGCTATTGTCACATGTTTGTGTATGATACAGGACGCGATTTAATGGCTTCAGGAGTTATTCCAGCATCCAATATGCTTACCGAAACAGCCTACATAAAATTGGGATGGGCTTTAGGACAATCGGATGATCATGAAGAGGTAAAACGTTTAATGCTTACTCCAATTAATGATGAAACTACCGAAAGAGAACCATATAATGGGTATTTAATTTTCCAAGGGGGTGTAAAAGAAGTTGAAGAATTTGTACGAAAAGTACATAAATAAATTTCTAAAGGGGGGCTTCTAAAAATTAGATTTTTTGAGGCAATTAAGATTTTTCGCAGTCCCGATTTAGATTTTGTAAGTTTTCAACGCTATTTTAGACACTAAGCATAAAGATGAAAGGCGTTGAAATTAAACAAAATATTAATCGGGATGAGGATTTCAAAATTGAAAAGCAACGATGAAAAAGCAATTTTTAGAAGTCACCTAAAGCTTATAAACAAAAGAGGTTGCCGATTGACAACCTCTTTTTATTTTTCAAAAATAAAATTTATTTTTAGTCTTGGATTCTCATTCTATAGAAAGATCTCCAAACAAAAATTAGAGCAACAATCAAAAATACGATTCCAGCATAAGGTGCTGCATCTCTGAAATTTTCTGAAATTGCAATTTCCATTGCCAATAATCCAAACAAAGTTGTAAACTTAATAATTGGATTTAAGGCTACTGACGAAGTGTCTTTAAATGGATCGCCAACAGTGTCACCAACTACACAAGCGTCGTGCAAAGGCGTTCCTTTTTCCTTTAAATCAACTTCTACAACTTTCTTAGCATTATCCCATGCACCACCAGCATTAGCCATAAATATAGCTTGGAACAAACCAAATACGGCAATGGATATTAAATAGCTGACAAAAAGAGCTACGGCATTGTTTCCACCAATACTTGATGGCGAAGATAAACATGCAAAAGCCAATGCAAAAAAGAAAACAGCAATAAAAATATTAAACATTCCTTTTTGTGCATATTGAGTACAAATCTTTACCACTTCGATGGATGTTGCAGTGTCTGCTTTTTTAGGAGCATTAGGGTCAAGGTTAATGTTTTTCTTGATGTATTCTACTGCTCTAAAAGCACCAGTAGTTACAGCTTGCATGGAAGCACCCGAAAACCAATAAATAACCGAACCACCCAATATAAGTCCTAAAATTGAATATGGATTTAATAGATTCAAAATTTCTTCGGGTTTAACACCCAATGTTTTTTCAATCATTAAAATTAATGAAAATATCATGGTAGTAGCCCCCACAACTGCAGTGCCAATTAATACTGGTTTTGCGGTAGCTTTAAATGTATTACCTGCACCGTCGTTGGCTTCCAAGTAATATTTAGCTTTTTCCCAATCGGGTTTAAATCCAAAATCTCTTTCAATTTCGGACGAAGCTGTTACTTTGTCGTCTTCGATAAGCGAAAGCTCGTAAACCGATTGTGCATTATCGGTAACAGGTCCGTAACTATCCACCGCAATGGTAACAGGTCCCATTCCTAACATGCCGAATGCTACTAGCCCAAATGCGAAAATGGAAGGATAAACCATAATGCTATCAAGTCCAAAAGTACTAGCGTAATAGGCTGCAAACATTAGCACGAAAAATATCATACCTTTCCAAAAAGCACTAAAATTACCTGCTACTAAACCCGATAAAATAACCAAAGATGCACCGCCTTCGCGTCCAGCTCTTACAATTTCGTTTACATGTATCGATTTTGGCGAAGTAAACATTTTAGTAAATTCAGGAATAATTGCAGCACCTAAAGTACCACAACTGATAATTGCCGATAAAATCCACCACATATCCGTATTGCCATTCAAATCGGAGATAAGAACATAGGAAGCAATAAAAGTAACGGCAACAGAAAGTAAAGAAGTAATCCAAACCAAAGATGTAAGTGGAGCTTCAAAATCTAAATCATCTTTGCCCGAATATCTTGCAGAGCTAATTAATCCGTTAATCCAAAATGCTAAAATAGAGGTTAAAATCATTAAAATTCGCATCGCAAAAATCCAAACAAGTAATTCTACCTGAAGCAAGGATGTTAAAGCATTATCCATACCTAAAGCTACACCTCCAACTGCTAATAAAATAAATGAAATAAGAGCAACACCTGTTACACCATAGGTTTCAAAACCGTCGGCAGTAGGTCCAACAGAATCTCCTGCATTGTCGCCAGTACAATCGGCAATAACACCAGGATTACGTGGGTCGTCTTCGCCAATTTTAAAAACTACTTTCATTAAGTCGGAACCAATGTCGGCAATTTTTGTAAAAATACCACCAGCAATACGAAGTACTGAGGCTCCAAGCGATTCGCCAATAGCAAATCCAATAAAACAAGCGCCAGCCAAATAGCCAGGCATAAATAATAAAATAATAAGCATCAACATAAGCTCTACACAAATTAACACAACTCCAATACTCATACCTGCGTTTAATGGTATTTTCAGAAGCCTTAATGGGTCTCTTTTTAACGAAGCAAATGCCATTCGAGCGTTGGCAAGCGTATTCATTCTAATTCCAAAAGCTGCAACCGTATAGGAACCTAAAACGCCTATTACGGTCCAACTTAAAATGAGGAATACTCCTCCAATTCCAAATAAAGGTTCGCCATTGTGTCCTTTTGCTAAAAATCCAAAATATCCAGCCACAGCAGCACCAATAAAAAGAAATAAAATTGCTAGAAATTTACCTTGTTGCTTTAAGTATGCTTTGCAAGTGCTGTAAATAACATCTGCAATTTCAAGCATCGATTTATGAGCAGGTAATTTTTTAACCTTCATAAATTGATATAACCCAAACAAAAGTCCTAAGGTTGTAACTATAAAACCATAGTATAAAAGGCTTTGGGATTTTATTTCTTCTGGAATCTTTAAATCTGCCTCGCTGGCAACAATTATAAATGGAGAAAACATCAAAAATAACAAACTTAAGATTACATTTTTTTTCTTCATAAATTTCTTTTTTAACCCGTCTTTACGGAATTTTTAAATTTCAAGATTTCAATTTTAGAGTGCAAAATTATGATTTATTTTACAATTATTGGTGGCTCTTGGAAAATAACATTATATTTATTAACCCAAATTCCATTAAACAACAGATAAAAAATAATTTTAACACTTCTGTTATACTGAAACTTCACACATAAAGTTTCAAAAGGTATGAACAAATCACAATAATAACATGTTCAATTTTGATTCAATATTATTCAGAATTTATTTTTTAATAAAATCTTTCATTTTCACTTCTACAATGGTTCCAAATTTTTCGAGTGTTTTTTTGTCAATTTTACTAAAATCTCCAGAAATAGTTATTACGATTTGTTTGTTTTTGATAAACTTTTGATATGTTTTTACAATATCCTCAAAAGACATTTTTTCGTAAATTGAAATTTGATTTTCGCGTGGATCGGATTTATATCCCAAAAATTTCCAATTGCTAATTACCGAACTAACACTTCTGAAATCAGGGTTTTGAGTATGAATTTGTTGCATTAAACCCCTGCGAATTACATCCATGCGTTCGGGTTTTTCGGGCATATTCGTAATTAAATTATACAATGCTTCGGTTCCTTCCACAACTTTGTCGTTTTGAGTACCTAAATATGCAAAAAAGTATCCTTTAGAGGTTTGAATAACTGGATTAGCATATATCCCATAAGCAGTATATCCCAACGACCTAAATTCGCGAATTTCCTGAAATACAATCGAACTCATTCCACCACCAAAATATTCATTAAATCCTTTTAATAATGCCTTGTCTTTTAAATCCGACACTTCTCCATTGCTAAATAAATATATTTTACTTTGAATAGCTTTGGAGTTATTGTAAATGTAAATCGTTGGTTTTGAAAATGTTTCTACTTTTTTCTCTTCGTAATAAGCTACTTGAGGAGTTTGAGCAAAAGGAATAATATTTGTAATTGTTTTTTTAACGTCATTCTCGAATAAACTTCCAACGTAATGAATTTCAACTTCGTATAAAAGAATTTCTTTAAATAAACTAATTAACTCTTGTCCTTTTAGTTTTTTTATCTCTTTGGCATTCAATTTATCTAAATAGTCGGATTTGTCTTTGTATTTAGCATATTCCGAAAGTGCATCGCCAATCATTTCGGCATCGCCTAACAATTGTTTAATCGATGCTTTTTCTTCTTCTACAAACTTTTTTATTGGCTTTTCATCGGCAATTGGTTTGTTAATTAACTCGGCAACCAAATTTAGAGTTTCGGTTAACTTATTGTCAAATCCATCAATCGAAATAGTAGTATAATTTTCGTCTGATGATATATATAAAGTAGCACCTATATTTTGAAAAGCTGTTTTTAATTCTTGCAAACTCTTATCTTTTGTTCCAATATAGTTCATGTAATTGGCTGCGTAATCGTATTTTTTATTCTTTGCACTTCCTACTTTATATTTAAGAGTTAATGAAAAAACTTGGTTGTATGGATTTGGAGTATGGTAATACTCTATCCCTTTTCTCAATTCACTATAGCTAACATCTTTTTTAAAATCAACAAATTTTGGTTTTAAAGTAACCTCAGGTATATTATTTATGTATTTTGCGTATTCCGACTTTTCATTATTATTTTTAGGTATTACAGGTTCCCAACTGGGCTTTTCAATTTTATCCTTTTTAGGAAATCCCATTTTTGAATTAAAAACCAAATAATTGTTTGTAAAATACTGATTAGCAGTCCTTACAATGTCGGCTTTTGTAATTTTATTTATTCTATCTGGTATAGATAGCATTTCGTCCCAGCTTCGCCCTTGAGTAAAGCATTGAATTAGCAGCATGGCACGTCCATTTGTGGATTCTAACTGACGCTCAATAGTTTTACGATAATTGAGTTTTATACCTTCTAAAAGTTCATCGCTAAAAGTTCCTTTTTTTAGCAATTCTAATTGTTCTAATATTAATTTTTCGGCTGATTCGAGTTTTTGTCCAACAATTTTTGGGGCAAATAAAATAATTACTGAACCTAAATCATTGTTTAGCATCGGTTGCGATTGAGCCATTAATATTTTATTGTCGTTGGTAAGTTTATTTAAAAAGCCTGTTTCGCCTTGATTCGACAAAAGTTCGGAACATAAATCTAAAATCAATTCATCGGGATTGTTGTTTGGAACAGCTCTAAAAGCCATAATGCCAATAGCAATAGGAGTTAGTTTTACATTCACTTCTTCACGACCAACAAAAGGGTTTTCGTCATATACAGGAAATTTTGGAACTTCGCGATTAGGCCAACTTCCAAATTTAGCGTTAATCATCGGTTTTATTTTTTCAGAATCGAAGTTTCCAGTTAGGATTAAAGCCATGTTGTTTGCAACGTAATATGTTTTAAAAAACTCCATCATTTTTGATAATCTTGGGTTTTTTAAATGTTCGGTAAACCCAATTATTGGTTGCTGTCCGTATGGGTGATTTTTGTATAATTGTTTTAAAAATGCTTCGTATAACACCGAAAAAGGATTATCGGCATACATGTTTTTTTCTTCGTAAACAGTTTCTAATTCCGATTGAAACAAGCGGAAAACTGGATTGCGAAAACGTTCAGCATAAATATCTAACCATTTTTCGATTTGATTTGCAGGAAATGAATTAAAAAAAACTGTTTGTTCTTCGGCTGTATATGCATTTAAACCAGTTCCTCCAATATTTTGAAGAATAAAATCTACCTCGTTTGGGATTGCAAATTCAGCAGCTTTAAGCGATAACTGATTAATATGCAATTGAATGGCTTTTCGATCCACATCGATGGTGGTTTTTGCAAGATTATCGTAAAGCATTGAGATTGAATCGAGATAAATTTTTTCCGAAGTCCAATTTAAAGTTCCAATTTTATCGGTTCCTTTAAACATCATGTGCTCAAAATAGTGAGCTATTCCGGTAGCATCCTTTGGGTCGTTTTTTCCACCTGCATTAACCACTACTGCACCAAATATTTCGGGTTTGCTGTGGTCTTCGTTTAAATAAACCGTTAATCCATTGTCGAGCGTGTATTTTGTAACCGATAAATAAGGATTAATTTGTGCACTTAAAAAGACAAAAAGTCCTAAAAATAGAAATAATGAAAAAAATCGTTTCATGATGTTTGTTGTTTAGATTGTTAGTGCAAACGTACAAAAAAATAAAAACAATTTATCATTTATATATCAACATCTTTTCTTAAAGTTATTTAGTATCTGCAAGAATACTCCAGATTAATATTACCAAAGGTCAGACAAGCTGTTATTCTAAGAACGAATTTTGATTATACGCCATTATTTGGAATGACAAATCGCTGGAGTAAACGACATTTTTTTACCGCAAAGTTTATAGAGTTGTCATGCATCCACCAGTGGTCGGAGAAACGTAGTGGAGCGTTGGCCTATAAAGTAATAGTTTTCTTACTGTGCCTATGTTTTCCAATGTTTCTACGTGTTAAATTTTAAAAGGAATTTCTTTTAAAAACTTTATTATTTCATCTAACAATGCGTCGAAATTATCCACATGAACCCAATGCCCAGCATTTGGAATGGTTACAACTTGAGCATTGTTAAATGAATTTACTATCAACACCTCATCTTCGCTATTAATATAATCCGATAATTCACCTTTTAAAAACAGTGCTGGAAGATTCTGCTTTTTCGAAAAACTCACTCCTTTTACTAAGCCATCAACATAAGTATCTATGGCGTCAAGATTAAGTTTCCATTCAAAACGATTGTCCTGATTACGCTTTAAGTTTTTTAAAACAAACTGTTGCATTTTTAATGAAGGAATCGCTTTAGTAAAATAATCTTCAGCCATATTTCGTGAAGAAAATTCTTCCAGTGGAGCATTTTTCATAGCCGCTAGTAGTTCAATATGAGAATGTTTTATATCGTAATTTCGAAGTCCCATATCGACAATAATAGCAGCTTTTACTTCTTCCGAAAAAGGTTCATTCAAGTAATTTAAAATTACTTTACCACCCAATGAATGCCCCATCAAAACTGGTGATTTAATATTGTTTTGTTTAAAAAAGTCGTTTAAATCTTCCACCAAAGCTTCCATCGAAAAGGAATGATGATGAGGCGAACGCCCATGATTTCGTATATCAACAGTGTAAACTTCATACGGCAAAAGCTCACTGAGTTTACGTGCGAAACTCACCCAATTATCAGAACTTCCAAACAAACCATGAAGCAAAACCAGCGGTTTTCCATTTCCGTATTTTTGAAAATAAAGTTGCATAATAATAATTTTTATTTTTTGGTTTCAAAATTAAAGCAATCTTTCATTAATTTTGTGGTTTGTAAAAATAAACTATACTAAACTAATATTTATTCGATGAATTTTCTGATTACAGGAGGCAATGGATTTGTAGGCTCAGCCCTAGAAAAAATTTTACGAAAAAAGAATCATCTTTTACAACTTTTAACTCGTGAAGAAGTTCAAAAAGGCTCCACATTTATTTTAGAAAAAGTGGAATGGGCAGATGTTATAATAAACTTAGCCGGAGCAAACATATCTCAACGCTGGAGCAAAAACAATAAAAAAATAATGTACGATAGTCGAATTGAAACTACCAAATGTTTAGTTGAAGCAATTTCGATGGCAAAAAACAAGCCTTCATTGCTAGTTTCGGCATCGGCAGTGGGTTTTTATAACAATGAACAGGAATTTGATGAAGAACATTTTTTACCAACAAATAATTTTTTAGGCGATTTGTGCTCCGATTGGGAAACGATGGCAATGCGAGCTTCAAAATATTCTAGGGTAGTTGTATTTCGATTTGGAGTAGTGTTAGGACGAAAAGGAGGAATCATAAAAAAATTATTACCTCTTTTTAAGTCTGGATTTGGTGCCACAATGGGTTCGGGCAAACAACCGATGTCGTGGATTCATATCAGCGACTTATTAAATGCCATGCAATTTGCCATGAAAAACAAAAACATGAATGGTATTTACAATCTTTGTTCGCCAAATTATGTTACGCAAAAAGAATTTTCCAGAAATTTTGCAAACGCATTAAAACGTCCATTGTTTTTAAAAGTACCTTCCTTTATTTTAAAACTTATGCTTGGTGAAGGCTCCATTGTAGTTTTAGAAGGTCAACGAGTAAAACCAAGTCGGCTTCTAAGCGAAGGATTTAATTTTCGTTACCTTGATATCCAAAGTGCTTTTAATGAAATTTTCAAGAATCAGAAGATTCCGTTAGAAAAGTAAAAAAATAAACCCATTTAAGCGAAGGTAAATCCTTATTTTAGAAGCATTTCTCTCATTTTTGCCACACCGATTGTTGCTTTTTCGCAAATCACGGTCAAGTTTCGTATTCCGCTAATCGGTTTAGCTTTGGGATCGATGTAAAAGCATTGAGTATTGGATGGTGCGTAATGGATTAAACCTGCTGCTGGATAAACCAACATTGACGTACCAATAACAGCTACATAATCGGCTTCGGCAACTACACGAATAGCAGCTTCTAAAAAAGGCACAGCTTCGCCAAACCAAACAATATGTGGACGTAATTGTGCACCATCCGAGCCATTATCGCCAAGCTCAATTGCTTTGTAGGCTATATCCACAACTAACTTTTCGTTGTTTGTGCTTCTAACTTTTGTTAACTCGCCATGAAGATGTATAATATTGGATGAACCCGCTCTTTCGTGCAAATTATCGATATTTTGAGTAACAATTTGAACATTAAACGACTGTTCAAGTTCGGCTAAAATTTTATGGGCAATATTTGGTTCAACTTTTTCCAATTGAGCCCTACGCTGATTGTAAAAATCTAACACTAAAGATGGATTGTTTTCCCATGCTTCATAGGTTGCAACGTCTTCAACTCTATAATTTTCCCATAATCCATCACTGTCTCGAAATGTTTTAATGCCACTTTCGGCACTAATTCCAGCACCAGTTAGAACAACAAGATTTTTCATAAACAATAAAATTAATGATCGCGAAGCATGATAAGGTCAGTTAAACGCAGAAGCTCGCTACTATTGTAAGGAATTTCTTTTAATAATTTAAGAGCCGACTGATAATAATCGTTCATCTTTTCTTGTGTAATAGTCTGAATTTGATATTTGTCAAAAATTGAACGAACCTCCTCAATTTTTTGATTTTGGTCAAAATCCGTATTTGAAAAGTAGTTTAACAGCTTATCTTTATCTTCGGGAGAAGCAATTTCGAGGGCTTTTAGATATAAAAACGTTTTTTTGTTCTCACGAATATCGCCCCCTGTTTTTTTGCCAAATTTTGTTTCATTACCATACACATCCAGCATGTCATCCATTAACTGAAATGCAAGTCCGACATTTACACCGTAATCGTATATTTTTTGTCGATACTCCTCGCTTGTTTTTGCAACAATAGCACCTGCTTTTAGGCAAGCACCAATCAAAACGGCAGTTTTTAAACGAATCATTTCAATATACTCTTCAATGGTAACATTTTCTTGATTTTCAAAATTCATATCCAACTGCTGACCTTCACAAACTCCAATTGCAGTTTCGTTTAAAAGATGGATTAAATCGACAAGATTATCATTTTTATAGGCTAATAATTTTTCGTAAGCTAAAGCAAAAAGAGTATCGCCAGACAAAATTGCAATATTTTGATTCCATTTTTTGTAAACGGTTTCAACCCCACGACGAATTGGAGCTTTATCCATAATATCATCATGGATTAGCGTAAAATTATGAAACATTTCCAACGAAACAGCAGGCACCACAGCGGGTTTTATATCTCCGCCAAACATTTCGCAAGCAACCAAGCTCAAAATTGGGCGAAGTCGTTTGCCACCTTGCAACATCGTATATTGAATTGGCTCGTATAATTCTATTGGCTTACCTTTAAAACTAAGTTTTGAAATTTCTTGGCTGATAATTTCAACAAACTGATCAACTTTATGCATAAATAAATTAGTTAAAAATGAATTCAGTATTATTCAATATTTTTTGAATTCCTGTTTCAATATTTGTAAGTGGTCGATTTATTAATTCTTTCATTTTTGTAATGTCTGGCAAACGTCTATTCATGTCTCCTTCGGTTAAGGCTGGCAAATGAATTATTTCGGATTTTGATTTTGTAATATCAATAATTAGTTCTGCTAAATTAATGATTGAAATTTCATTATCGTTTCCTATGTTTACCACATCATTTAAAATTAGATTGTCATAAGCTGCTCTTAAACAAGCATCTACATTGTCGTCAATAAAGCAAAATGTGCGGGATTGCAAACCATCACCATAAATATTTATAGGTTCGTTTTTAATTGCTCTGGAAATAAATCTCGACATCACAAAGTCGGGAGATTGTTTTGGTCCATAAGTATTAAAAAAGCGATAAATGGTAAATTCTAGTCCAAATTCCTTGTAATATGAACGAAGAAAAGCCTCTCCTACATTTTTAACAACCGCATACGGCACTCGCGAATTTAGAGGAGTAGTATGTTCGTTTTGAGGAAAATTGACAGGTTCGCCATATACTTCCGAAGACGAAGCAAAGAAAACACGTTTTACTCCAGTATTTTTAGAAATATCTAAAATATTTTTAAAACCCTGAATATCGTTCAAAACTTTACACGGATTTAATTGAGTGCGTTCAACTCCAACAACTGCTGCATAGTGAAAAACGTATTCAAATTGGTTGGCAAACATCACTTGCGAAATGTCGTTGTAATTGTTTACATCGGCTTTAATAAAATGCCAATTTGTTTGAGGCAATCGGGGCAGTTTTTTAATATCCCCTGTGGATAAATCGTCAATAATAATGACATAATTATTGGGGTCTTTTATCAATTTTTCGGTAAGCCCACTTCCCACAAATCCTGATCCACCTGTTACTAATATCTTTCTCATAATATATTGTGCTTGTTTAACGAATCAAATTTAGTAAATATTCACCATAGCCACTTTTTATAAGCGGTTCTGCAATTTTTTTCAACTGTTCCGAGTTTATATACCCCATTCGATATGCAACTTCTTCGATACAACCTATTTTTAAACCTTGTCTATCTTCCACCACTTGAACAAATTGGGAAGCTTCGATTAACGATTTAAAAGTGCCTGTATCTAACCATGCAGTACCTCTACCAATTACGGCAACTTTTAATTTTTTAGCTTCAAGGTAAAGCTTGTTTACATCCGTAATTTCATATTCGCCACGTGCACTCATTTTTAAATTTTCGGCTACTTCAACAACCGAATTATCGTAAAAATATAATCCAGGAACAGCAAAATTCGATTTTGGATTTTTTGGTTTTTCCTCAATTGAAATGGCATTATTATTATTGTCAAACTCCACCACACCATAGCGTTCGGGATCTGAAACATGATATGCAAAAACAATTCCTCCCTCGGGATTATTATTATCTTGTATCACTTTTTGAAATCCAGAGCCATAAAAAATATTATCCCCCAAAATCAAACAAACTTTATCCGTTCCAATAAAATCCTTGCCCAAAACAAACGCCTGAGCCAGTCCGTTAGGAACTGCTTGTTCAACATACTCAAACCTACAGCCTAAGCTAGCACCATCTCCTAAAAGTTTTTTAAACTGCGGTAAATCATGCGGTGTTGAAATAATCAAAATTTCGCGAATTCCAGCCATCATTAAAACGCTCAATGGATAATAAATCATTGGTTTATCATAAATTGGCATTAATTGCTTGCTAACTGCCAGAGTTAGAGGGTGTAAACGAGTTCCCGAGCCTCCAGCTAATATTATTCCTTTCATATTTATCGTATATTTTATGACAAAAATACAATTTATATGATGTTTTTTTAAAAAATAAGAAAATTAAATTTTTAATTCTGTTTGCTATCTTCTAAAATCTTATATCTATTTTATAAAACCGTCTCATTTTTTATTAATTTTGCAAACTCAAAATAAAAGACAGATTGAAATAGCATTATAATGGAAAAGTCAAGTAAATTCAAGGAATACAAAAGATTAGATTTAACCGATATTCATAAAAACATTTTATCGTTTTGGCAAGAGCATGATATTTTTGATAAAAGCATGAAAAACCGACAAGGTGCCGAAAGTTATGTTTTTTACGAAGGACCTCCTTCGGCAAACGGTCAACCTGGCATACACCATGTTATGGCTCGGGCTATAAAAGATATTTTTTGTCGGTATAAAACCCTTAGCGGATATTTTGTTGAACGTAAAGCAGGTTGGGACACCCATGGTTTACCCGTTGAATTAGGTGTTGAAAAAAGCATGGGCATTACTAAAGAAGATATTGGTAAAAAAATTACCATCGAAGAATATAACAATGCCTGCCGAAAAGAGGTAATGAAATACAAAGATTTATGGGACGACCTTACCGTAAAAATGGGTTATTGGGTCGATTTAGAAAATCCATATATCACTTTTGAAAACAAATACATCGAAACTGTTTGGTATTTATTATCCGAACTGTACAAAAAGAATTTAATTTATAAAGGATATACAATACAACCGTTTTCGCCTGCTGCTGGAACTGGATTAAGTTCGCACGAATTAAATATGCCTGGTTGTTATAAAGATGTGAAAGACACCACTTGCGTGGCTCAATTTAAAGTTAAAACGACCCAAAAACTCGAAAAATGCCCATGGGGAATTGACGATTCTAAAAATATTCCTGACAACGTATTAGTTTTAGCATGGACAACAACTCCTTGGACATTGCCATCAAACACTGCATTAGCAGTGGGTGCAAATATCGATTATGTGTTGGTTAAAACCTTCAATCAATATTCTGGAGAACCAATTTTAGCTATTTTAGGCAAACCTCTTCTTGAATCTTTTTTTCCTGAAAAAAATGCAGAATTAAAATTTGAAGATTACAAATTGGGCGATAAAAATATTCCTTTTGAAATTTTAGCCGAAACCAAAGGCAAAAACCTTGTTGGAATGGAATACGAACAATTAATTCCGTGGGTAAATCCTGGCGAAAATGCATTCAAAATAATCGCTGGCGATTTTGTAACTACCGAAGATGGAACTGGAATTGTTCACATAGCCCCAACATTTGGTACCGACGATGATAGAGTTGCTAAACAAAATGGAATTCCTCCACTTTTTGTTATCGATAAAGATGGCAAAAAACAACCGATGGTTGACCGTAGTGGAAAATTTTATTTAATCGATGATTTTGATGCTGATTTTGTGAAAGACTCAGTAAATATTGAACTTTATAACGAATATGCTGGTAGATTTGTGAAAAACGCATACAACTCAAAATTAACCGAAGAGGATACAAGCCTTGACGTTGATTTATGTGTGATGCTAAAATTACAAAACAGAGCATTTCGTATCGAAAAACACACCCATAATTATCCTCATTGCTGGCGTACCGATAAACCAATTTTATATTATCCTTTAGACTCATGGTTTATTAGAACTACTGCTTGTAAAGACCGAATGATTGAGCTAAATAAAACCATAAATTGGAAACCACAAGCTACTGGCTCCGGACGTTTTGGAAACTGGCTCGAAAATCTTGTCGATTGGAATTTATCACGATCGAGATATTGGGGTGTGCCACTTCCAATTTGGCGTAACGAAGATGGAACCGAAGAAATATTTATAGGTTCTATTTCTCAACTTCATCATGAAATTGAAAAATCGGTAGCAGCTGGAATTATGAAAACTAATCCTTATGCGGCTTTTAAAACCGATGATATGAGTGAGGAAAATTATAAATCCATTGACATTCACCGTCCTTATGTAGATGACATTATTTTAGTTTCGCCCACTGGCAAACCCATGAAACGTGAGACTGATTTAATTGATGTTTGGTTCGATTCGGGTGCTATGCCATACGCTCAACTTCACTATCCATTCGAAAATCAAGAAAAATTTAAACAAAATTTCCCTGCCGATTTTATTGCCGAAGGCGTGGATCAAACTCGTGGTTGGTTTTTCACACTTCATGCAATCTCAACCATGTTATTCGATAGCGTTTCATTTAAAACAGTGGTTTCTAACGGTTTAGTTTTAGACAAAGATGGCAATAAAATGTCCAAACGTCTTGGCAACGCTGCTGACCCATTCGAAACCATCGCTAAATATGGTCCCGATGCTACTCGCTGGTATATGATTACCAATGCTCAACCATGGGATAACCTAAAATTTGATGAAGATGGAATAACCGAAGTACAACGTAAGTTTTTTGGCACTCTTTACAACACCTATAGTTTTTTTGCACTTTATGCCAATATCGACAGTTTTAAGTATCAAGAAGCAGAAATTGAAATTCATAAACGACCTGAAATTGACCGCTGGATATTATCGGAATTAAATACCTTGATTCAAAAAACCGATCAATTTTATGCCGATTACGAACCCACTAAAGCGGGTCGCGAAATTCAATATTTTGTGGACGAATATTTGAGCAATTGGTATGTTCGTTTATGCCGCCGTCGTTTTTGGAAAGGCGAATATTCCGAAGATAAAATTTCGGCTTATCAAACACTTTATCGTTGCTTAATTACCCTTTCTAAATTAATGAGTCCTATTGCACCATTTTTTGCCGACAATTTGTACAATGATTTAAATACAATTACGCAAAAAGAATCTTACGAATCTATACATTTATCTGATTTTCCAAAGTTTAACGAAAAAGAAATAGATAAAAAACTAGAAGAGCGAATGCAAATGGCTCAACAAATATCCTCTATGGTTCTATCACTTCGTAAAAAATCAAATTTACGCGTTCGTCAACCTTTGAGTAAAATTATGATTCCAGTTTTGAATCCCGAATTTAAAGAGCAATTAGAAAAAATTCAACATTTAATTTTACACGAAGTAAATGTGAAGGAACTTGTTTTTGTTTCGGACGAAGATGGTGTATTGGTGAAAAAAATAAAACCAAACTTCAAAACTTTAGGACCTCGTTTTGGGAAAACCATGAAACAAGTGGCTCTTTCTATAACAAATATGTCGCAAAAAGAAATTTCAATACTTGAAAAAGAGAAGGAAGCAAAAATTAAAGTAGAAAATGAAGATGCTCTAATTTTTATAGAGGATGTAGAAATTTTTGCCGAGGATATTCCAGGCTGGGCTGTTGCAAACGAAGGCACTTTAACAGTAGCTTTAGACAAAACAATTACCGAATCATTATACCGTGAAGGCATCGCCCGTGATTTTGTAAACAGAATTCAAAACCTACGTAAAGAACAAAACTTTGAAGTTACAGATTTCATTATTGTAATTGTTGAAAAAAAAGATATTGTTTACGAATCAATTATTGAAAACTTTGATTATATTTGTTCGGAAACATTGACGAAAAAAATATTATTCGACGAGTTTAATGAGAATACACCATTAAATTCGATTGAACTTGCCGATGAAATTTTAGTTAAAGTTTCAGTTTGTAAATCAAATTAGTATTACACTAAAAACTACTAACCATGAATGAAAAAAACATTGTACGATATTCAGATTCTGAACTTGAAGAATTTAAAGAACTTATTGCAAACAAGCTAGAAAAAGCACGTTTGGATTTACAAACCATTACCGAATCGTATAGCAACTCTGGCAATAACGACACAATGGATACTTCTCCAACGTTTAAAATTTTGGAAGAAGGACACCAAGTTATGTCGAAAGAAGAAAACAGCAGATTAGCTGCTCGTTTGCATAAGTACATTCAAAACCTTGAAGCTGCTCAAGTTCGAATAGAAAATAAAACCTACGGAGTATGTCGCGAAACTGGAAAACTTATTGCAAAAGAACGTTTAAAATCAGTTCCTCACGCTACCTTGTGTTTTGACGCTAAAGTTCAACAAGGTAAAAAATAATATTGTAAGGTGAAAATTTCAAAAACCACACTTGTTTTTCTGATTTTTTTCGTAATCCTTACAATAGATCAGATTATAAAAATCTGGGTCAAAACAAGCATGTTCATGGGCGAAGAAATCCATGTTTTTGGAAATTGGTTTATCATCCACTTTACCGAAAACGAAGGAATGGCTTTTGGCATGAGTTTAGGCGGAAATTGGGGTAAACTAGCCTTGAGTGTTTTCCGAATAATTGCTATTATCGGCTTGTTTTGGTACATTTTTAAATTAATTCGCGAAAATGCTTCCACTGGTTACGTTGTATGCTTAACCTTAATTGCTACTGGAGCCACCGGAAACTTATTAGATAGTGCGTTTTACGGTTTGATATTTAACGAAAGTTTTTATCAAGTTGCTACTCTTTTTCCAGCCGAAGGTGGTTATGCTTCATTTCTTCACGGACGTGTAGTGGATATGTTTTATTTTCCAATAATTCAAGGCTATTGGCCAAGTTGGATGCCTTTTATCGGCGGTGCTGATTATCAGTTTTTTCGGCCAGTTTTTAACATTGCCGATTCCTCCATTACAGTTGGTGTAATTGCCTTGTTGATTTTCTTTAGAAATATTGCTTTTAAAGAATCGAAAAAAGAAGAGGAAATAATCGAAAAAAGCATTCAAGAGTAAGAATTCTGTTTATTTTCTTTCCTTTAACTATTGTCAGGAAAAAGGAAAAAGGTGAAAGTGAATGCGCCTGTCGAAACCGAAGGGAAAAGAAAAAAATTGAAAAACGAATAATGAATAAATTACTAGTATTCAATTAGATAAATATTTTAAAATTTGAAATTTTCGATAAAACCTTGCATTTGTAGCGGCGAACGCTCGATGACCGATTTCTTCGCAACGGCGAACGCTCGATGTCAAGTTTTGAAATTGCGATAGCAATATCAAACAGCTTGTCTGACTTTTAGAGGGATGAAGTTGGCATTTCTTGCAAACATTAAGTAAAAATTCGACCGCTTAACATTCAAATCAATTTTCCAAATTCAACTTTTTTGCCGTACATTTGCAAAAAAAAATAAAATGAAATTAATTCCTCGAACTCCGATTATTGAAATTATAAAAAACACCACTTCCGTTCAGTTAAATCAAGAAATTAACATTAAAGGATGGGTGCGTACCAAACGTTCAAACAAAGAAATAGCTTTTATTGCCGTGAATGATGGATCGATCATCCACAATATTCAAATTGTAATGGACGTACCTAGTTTTAACGAAGAAATATTAAAAAACATAACTACTGGGAGTTGCATCTCGGTAAATGGCATTTTAAAAGAGTCGCCTGCAAGTGGACAAGCACAAGAAATTCACGCTTCCGAAATAGAAATATTAGGTATTGCCGATCCCGAAAAATATCCTTTACAGAAAAAAGGACACTCGATGGAATTTTTACGCGAAATTGCTCACTTACGCCCTCGAACAAATACTTTTGGAGCCATTTTCCGAATTCGTCATCACATGACCTTTGCTATTCATAAATTTTTTAACGACCAAGGTTTTTTTAACATCCACACACCAATAATTACAGGTTCGGATGCCGAAGGAGCTGGAGAAATGTTTAGAGTTACAACCCTCGACATCGAAAATCCTCCGCGAAACGAAGAAGGTAAAGTTGATAACACACAAGATTTTTTCGGAAAAATCAGCAACTTAACAGTTTCCGGACAACTCGAAGCTGAGCTTGCTGCTTTGGCTTTGTCGAAAGTGTACACTTTTGGTCCAACTTTTCGTGCCGAAAATTCTAATACCCCTCGACATTTAGCCGAATTTTGGATGATTGAACCCGAAGTGGCTTTTAACGAGATTAAAGAAAATATGGATTTAGCCGAAAATTTTATTAAATACTTGGTTCATTATGCCCTCGAAAACTGCATCGACGATTTAACATTTCTAAATAACATGTTCGATAAAGAACTGATTAACAGGCTACAATCCGTAGTTAGTGAACCTTTTGTTCGTGCAACATATACCGAAGCGGTGGAAATTTTAGTGGCTTGCGACCACAAATTTGAATTTCCAGTGGAATGGGGATGCGATTTACAATCCGAACACGAACGCTACTTAGTTGAAAAACATTTTGGCAAACCAATTATTTTAACCGATTATCCGAAAAAAATCAAAGCTTTCTACATGAAGCAAAATGAGGATGGAAAAACCGTTAGAGCAATGGATATATTATTTCCAAAAATTGGTGAAATAATAGGCGGTTCACAACGTGAAGAAAGCTTAGAAAAACTCATTGAATGGACAAATGAGCTTGGAATACCCGAAAAAGATATTTGGTGGTATTTAGATACTCGTCGCTTTGGAACCACTCCACACAGTGGCTTTGGACTTGGTTTTGAACGACTTATCCTATTTGTTACTGGCATGACCAACATACGCGACGTGATTCCTTTTCCTCGAACTCCGCAAAATGCTGAATTTTAATTTGACTTTTGCTTTTCTTTTTCGTATATTGTTCTCCAATTTGCTAAAATAACCGATTATGTTAAACCAAAGTCTATCTCAAAAACAACTTCAAAAATTATCGCCGCAACAAATCATGCTGATGAAGTTGATTCAAGTACCAGTTGCATCGCTTGAACAAAGAATAAAAGAGGAAATTATGGAAAATCCAGCCCTCGAAGACCCAGATGATCCATCTGAAGAAAATGAAGAAACAGACGACTTTGATAAAGAAGAAACAGAGGAAATAGATAGTTCCGAAGATGAATTTGATTTAAACGATTATTTTGATGAGGAAGATTATGACATTCCAAATCAAAAATTGAAAATCAACAACACTTCACCCGATAACGATTATAAAGAGATTCCTATTGCAGACAGTTTATCGTTTAACGACTCCTTGTTGTCGCAGTTAGGCATGTTTAACATTAACGATACCGAGTATATTATAGCACAACAAATTATCGGAAATCTTGAAAATTCAGGTTATCTCGAACGTGAGCTTATTTCAATTGCCGATGATTTAGCTTTTACTCAAAATATAATGGTTACCGAAAAAGAGGTTGAAAATGTACTTGTAGAAATTGTTCATAAATTAGATCCTCCAGGTATTGGATCCCGCGATTTGCAGGAATGTTTACTCATTCAACTACTTCGACACGATTGGGTGGATACAAAACCCATTCAACTTGCAATTTTAATTATTGAGCACTATTTTAATGAATTTACAAAAAAACACTACGAAAAAATAATCAGTAAAACTAATTGTAGCGAAAAAGAACTAAAAATTGCACTGGACGAAATATTAAAACTTAATCCAAAACCAGGTGGGGCAATTGATGGCACACGTCAAAATCCATATATTATTCCTGATTTTACATTAAATGTTTCGGATGACGAACTCGAAATCAGCTTAAATTCGAAAAATCTTCCTGAACTAAAAATCAAACGTTCATTTGCCGAAATGTTAACCAACATGAACGAGGAACATCAAAAGGATGCCGTTCAGTTTATTAAACAAAAAATGGATTCCGCAAAATGGTTTATCGATGCTATTCAACAACGATATAATACGCTCGAAAAAACAATGAATACCATTGCAAACTTTCAAAAGGAATATTTTTTATCCGGCGATGAAACAAAGTTAAAACCGATGATTTTAAAAGATATTGCTGAAATTGTAAACCTTGATATTTCAACCGTATCCAGAGTTGCAAATAGCAAATATGTTCAAACTCCTTATGGAACATTCCTTTTAAAAACCTTCTTTTCCGAATCGCTCACAAACGACTCGGGCGAAGAAGTTTCATCTCGAGAAATTAAAAAAATTCTAACCGACGAAATATCCATTGAAAACAAACGTAAACCAGTTACCGATGAAGAACTTTGTGCCCTTTTAAAACTAAAAGGGTACAACATTGCTCGTCGAACGGTAGCAAAATATCGCGAGCAACTAAGTATTCCCGTTGCACGACTTAGAAAAGAATTTTAATTTATGAAAAAATTTTCATTGGCTCTTTCCTATCTGTTCCACCCAATACTTGTTGCTTTTTTCGGTTTAATAATTATACTTTCGCGAATTGATTTTGTTATGCTAAATAATAAAATAATAGAATCAGTTTGTGTAATTTCATTCATATTAATGGTTGTTTTACCTAGTCTATTATTATTAATTGGTTATAAATTCAAGATTTTTCCTTCCATTTATCTCGAAAAGAAAGAGGAAAGATATTTACCACTTTTAATTACCGGAATTTCATATTACTTAGCGTATAATCTCTTTAGTTCATGGAGTATTCCGGGCATTATAGAACTGTATATTTTAGGAGCGATTTTAACAATTGTTGTATCCATGCTAATTAGCATTGTTTGGAAAATTAGTTTACATAGTTTGGCAATTGGCTCTGTAAGCGGAATGTTGATGGGTGTTTCGTATAGGTTTCAAATAAACATTACACTCGAATTGATTGCACTACTTTTTTTATCTGGTTTAATCATTGGTGCTCGCTTATATTTGAATGCCCACACAAAATTAGAAGCATACGCAGGTTTTGCACTTGGGTTTATTGGAATGAGCTTGCTTTTTATTCTAATCTAATACCAAAATGCACGCATGGTTAAACTGAACAAACACAGCTTAATATCTGTCTTTTTTTAAACCATCCCAGCCTTGGGCTTTAATTTCAATCATTTTATCATCCACTGTTATTAGCTGACAACCTTCATGTTCTTCTGTCATGTATCCGATAATCGAAATAACTTCCAAGTCTTTAATTTTTTCGTAATCATTCTGACTTACAGTGAATAGTAGCTCATAATCTTCGCCCCCATTTAATGCTGCGGTGGTTGGAGGTATTCCAAATTCCTTAATTACATTTTCGGTTTGAATATCAATCGGAATTTTCTCTTCCATTAACCTACAACCTAATTTTGACTGTGTACAAATATGCTTAATTTCTGAAGCCAAACCATCCGAAACATCAATCATTGCAGTAGGTTTAATGCCATTTTTTTGCAAAAGCTCCACAACATCTATTCTAGGCTCGGGTTTTAATTGACGCTCTAAAATGTAATCATAACCCGAAAGTTCAATTTGACTCTTGGGATTGGTTTCAAATACTTGTCGTTCTCTTTCCAAAATAAGTAAACCAGTATAAGCACCACCTAAATCACCCGAAACACAAATTAAATCGCCATTTTTAGCTGTATTTCTATACACAACTTCTTCCTCTTTTACGCTTCCAAGGGCTGTAATTGAAATAAATAATCCAGCAGCACTAGAAGTAGTATCTCCACCAATTAAATCCACATTATACCGATCACAAGCCATTTTAATACCCGAATACAGCTCTTCCACTGCATCTAACGAAAACCTATTAGACAAAGCGATGCTAACCGTAATTTGATGAGGAGTTGCATTCATTGCACATACATCCGACAAGTTTACAGCCACCGCTTTATATCCTAAATGTTTTAGTGGAACATACGATAAATGAAAATGAATTCCTTCGGCTAAAATATCCGTTGTAACAACTATTTTTTCTTTTTTGTAATCAAGCACTGCTGCATCATCGCCTATCCCCTTAATGGTGGTTTTATTTTTAATTTCAAATGATTTATTAATCATTTCTATTAAACCAAATTCTCCTACTTCTGATAGTTCGGCACGCTCGGTATTTTGAAAAATTGACATATTGATTTTTTTTGCAAAGATACAGATTCTGTCTTTAATTGAAAAATATTAAAGTTGCCTTCTGAAAATTGCTTTTGCATCGTTGCTTTTCAATTTTGAAATCCTCATCCCGATTAATATTTTGTTGAATTTCAACGCCTTTCATCTTTATGCTTAGTGTCTAAAATAGCGTTGAAAACTTACAAAATCTAAATCGGGACTGCGAAAAATCTTAATCG
>JBBQWB010000022.1:0-35984 GCA_038210985.1 Bacteroidales bacterium | reverse complement strand
TTTGAGGTCTTAACGAAATGTCAGTTCTGTTTTTGATAATGCCTCTTTTATCCCTGGAAGCACCTCTTTTTCTGTATTTACGTCCCTTGTGTCGCAGTTTTTTGTGCAAAAAGCCTCCTCTCTTTTTATCCTCCCAGATGTGCTGATAAATTCGTTCTGCACTGACACACTCAATGTTGTCATTTTTCGCTCTTCCTACAATTTGTTCAGGACTATATTCCTCTTCAATCCATTGGTTTACATGAGCTTTTATCGCTTCCGTAAAGTAAATTTTCTTTGGCTTTTCTTTATGTCGTTGAAGACATTTGTATTGCGATAAATCAACCCTATACTCGTTGTTTCGCTTATCGCAATTTCTGCTTATTTCTCGACTAATCGTGCTTTTGTGCTTGCCTATCGCTTTTGCTATATCACTTTTAGAATAGCCTATTTTCGACATTACAGAAATTGTGTACCTTTGTGCTTCGGTTAAATGTTTCATAATTGTAACTTTAGGAGGGAGCAATAATAAGCATTTATTCCATTCAGACGGAAAGGGAGAAATTTTTTCTCTCTTTCTTCTGAAAAAATATTTATTAGTTTACCCTAAAGTTGCATTTATTACTTGAATTTAAGTATTAATAATGTTGCATTATTACAAAATCTTAGAATCATTGACGACTTTTATAAAAATATATAATTATGAAAAACAATTTACTGATTACTAAAAAAACACCCAAATATATTTTTTTAATTTTAGCTTGGATATTGTTTGTTTTTCCAATAATAACCAAATCACAAACTTCACCTCATGCTTATTTTGACGCCTCCACGCATAGTTATATTGATTTTGGGAAAGCATCGAGTTTAACTTCTTATTCTGCATTAAGTTCGGGTAATAAATTAACGGTAACAATGTGGGTTAAGTGGCAATCGAAGTCTAAATTGGGAGTTGGTCAGTGGGCTAATTTGTTTTCAATGGCAGATTCTTCGGCAAGTCAAAATCAAGGTGTTTTTTGGGTTCAACACAATAGTGATAATTCTAAGTTTGAAATTTCGTTACACACAAATACCAAAAGCACCATTCAATCAAACACCACACCTGTTGATGGACAGTGGTATCATGTTGCCATGGTTTATGATGGATCATTGGGAAGCGATAATTTAAAACTCTATGTTAATGGTGTTGAGGAATCGGCAGTAAGTAAAACAGGTAATATCTGTGCATTCCCAAGCAAAGCCAAACTTAATATGGGTCGTTGGTTAAATTCAAATAATAATGGTGGGTTTAATGGTTCAATTGATGAGGTTTCGGTATGGAATAGTGCACTTTCGGTTGCACAAATAAGTTCAATAAAGGCAAATCCCGAAAGTATAACAGGGGTTTTGTATAATGCTTCGGGATTAATTGCCTATTATAATTTTAAGGATAAAAAAGCGGAAGATTTAACGAGTAACACCGCCGATGGTGTCCCTGCTCGAAACGTTGTTTTTTGGGATACGGATTCAAAAAACCCTTTTGTTTATTTAACGGCATCGGAAATCAGATTTTGCAGTGGAGCAAGTATCGATTTTATTGCTAACGCCCGAAATAATGAGAATCAATCATATTATAACTTCTTTGTTAATGGAGTTAGTAAACAAAATAGCGAAACTAACACATGTTCCTCAAGTAGTTTATTTAATGGCGATAAAATACATATTCAATTATTTTCTGTACCTAAAAATCGAGGTACAATTGATTCGACTTTTAAAGTAGGAACCGGATTTAATAATAATGTTTTTACTGTTGCCCCTCAAAGTGATGGTAAAATATTCGTTGGAGGAGAATTTACCGCCTACAAATCAAATACTGTAAACTATATTGTTCGTTTAAATAGCGATGGAAGTGTGGATAATTCATTTAACACAGGGACATCATTTAATGGAATTGTTCAAGCTATCAAAATTCAAAGTGATGGTAAAATAATAGTTGTAGGTAATTTTACAAGCTATAACGGTACTTCTACAAATGGAGTTATTAGATTAAATAGTGATGGAACTATAGATAGTGGATTTAATTATGGAACGGGATTTAATAACATACCATTCGCTATTGCTATTCAAGGTGATGGCAAAATCATTATTGGTGGACAGTTTACTACATATAAAGGTGTTACGAGTAATCGTTTAATAAGATTAAACACTGATGGCAGTATAGATGCCACGTTTTCGATTGGTACAGGATTTAATAATATCGTTTATGCGATAGAGATACAACCAGATGGGAAAATTGTCACAGGAGGAACCTACACGTTGTATAATGCGGTTGCAAGTAATAGAATTACGCGTTTGAATTCAAATGGAACAATGGACGCAATGTTTTTGGTTGGTACTGGTATGGATAAAATAGTATACGCAATAGCCATACAAAATGATGGAAAAATATTGGCTGGTGGTACTTTTACAAAAGTTAATGATATACCTAATAATCGAATAATTC
The DNA here is from genome assembly GCA_038210985.1 of Bacteroidales bacterium. GTDB lineage: Bacteria > Bacteroidota > Bacteroidia > Bacteroidales > WCHB1-69 > JAQUGA01. Next base: position 33,523 of record JBBQWB010000022.1, on the reverse strand, counting down.
GCTTAAATACAAATGGAACCATTGATAATAGTTTTATACTTGGCGCTGGCTTTAATGGTACTGTTCGTTCAATCAATACTCGGTTAGATAATTATATATTAATTGGTGGGCAATTTACTTCCTATAATGGTAAAACTCAAAACCGGATTACCCGATTGTATTCGAGTGGAAGTACAGATACTTTATTTTTTAGCGGAAGTGGTTTTGACAATAATGTTTATGCTTGTTCATACTCTTCTGATGAAAAAATAATTGCTGGAGGAATATTCACTACATATAATGGCAAAAGCCATCCTTCAATAGTTAAAATAATTAATGCTTCTGACTCTAAAAACATAATAAATAGTGATACAATTACAGTGGATGTTCGTTTAAACTCTACGAATGTAAGCGTAAGTCCAATAAGTTCTCAGTTTTGTGAGGGGACATCCGTAATATTAAATGCTTTTGGTGCTGAAACATATGTTTGGAGCAATGGGTTGGGAACTAATAGTAGTGTAAATTACACACCTACTAATTCAACTACCATAACAGTTACAGGCTACTCTTCAGATGGCTGTTTTAGTTCTGCAACAACGAATATTATTGTTGATAAAAAACCAGAAGTTGGTATATGGCCTGCAAATCCCACAGTCTGTTCACAGCAAAGTATTGCAATATTTGCTCTTGGAGCACAATCCTATCAATGGTGTCATGGATTAGGTTCGGGAAGTTCAAAAACAGTAAATCCTATAAATACAACAATATATACAATTACAGCGACAGGGAGCAATGCTTGCACCTCAACAAAACAAGTAACAGTCGTTGCGGATAAAGTCGATATTTCTTTAAAATCTTCCGATACAAGCATCTGTATAGAACAACCAGTTACTTTTACACTATTATCTAATGAAGCTGGTATCGGTTCAATATATAATTTTTTTCTAAATGACGTTAGTGTTCAAAATAGCATAAGCAATACATACTTCTCGAACACATTTGTTGATGAAGACGAAATACACTGTGAGGTATTAATAAATCCAATCGCAAATGGAAGTGCTGATACAAGTTTTAATATTGGTACTGGTTTTGGCTCTGTTGTAAGAGCTTTAGCGTATCAATCGGATGGAAAATTAATCGTAGGAGGTGAGTTCAACTCATATAAATCAACTACTGCTAATTACATTGTTCGACTTAATAGCGATGGCAGTATTGATAATTCGTTTATAACGGGAACAGGGTTTAACGACTTTGTATATGCGATAAAAATTCAAATTGATGGAAAAATTATAGTTGCTGGTAATTTCACTCAGTATAAAGGTGTAAATGTTAATAGGATTGTTCGGCTTAACGTTGATGGTAGTGTCGATACAGGATTTCAAACAGGTACAGGATTTAACAATAACGCTTATGCTATCGCAATACAAGGTGATGGGAAAATACTAGTTGGAGGGCAGTTTACAACATATAATGGAGTTAGCCATAATAGAATTATACGCTTAAATACTAATGGAACTGTTGATGCCGATTATCTAATTGATAGTGGGTTCGATAATGTAGTTTATGCGATTGAAGTTCAATATGATGGAAAAGCAATAATTGGAGGCTCATTTACTTCTTATTCATCTGTGCTTGTTAACCGATTAGTTCGTTTGAACACTAACGGGACGATAGACGCCATGTTTATAAGCGGCTATGGATTTAATAAAGAAGTATATGCAATTTCTGTTCAAAATGATTCAAAAATAATTATTGGAGGAACATTTACGCTCGTTGATAATGTGGCAATTAATAGAATTGTAAGATTAAACTCAAATGGAACAACGGATAATACCTTTAATGTTGGGAGCGGTTTAAATGGAACGGTTAGATCAATGATAATACTATCTGATGATAATGTGATAGTAGTTGGACAATTTACTTCTTATAACGGTTCTTCTGCTAATCGAATTGTCAAAATTCAAAAAAACGGGACTAAGGAGCCTGCTTTTGTTAGTGGTGTTCCCAATGATAATATTTATGCTCTTTCAAACACTTCTTCAAAGAATATTTTTATTGGAGGAGCATTTACTAATTATGATTCTAAATCAACTAACTCTTTGGCGTTAATTAAAAATACATGTTGTTTCAACAATATTTATACAAGCTCATCAATTATTATTCAAGTCAGCTCAATTCAAACAAACACTGTTTTGAATGTCTTAGATAGTACAATATGTATTGGCAATTCCATCGTTTTAGTGGCTTCGGGGTCATTATCTTATGAGTGGAGTGATGGATATGGTGTTGGTTCAACAATTACTATATCTCCAACAGCTTCCGACACTATTTCAGTAACAGGACACACTGTTGATGGATGTATTGGATTTGCTGAAGCTATAATTAATGTTGTAAATCATCCAGAATTAACAATAATGCCAGAAAACCCAAAAATATGTGAGGGGAATAGTGTTATTTTAAGAGCTAAAGGTGCGGATTCTTATATGTGGAGTGATGGAATTGGAAGTGGATCAGAAAAAACAGTAAATCCCACAACAACAAAAACATATACAATTACAGGCTCAATTTCAGGATGCACTTCTGTTAAAGAAATCACGGTTGATGTTTTCAAAACCAGTTTGTCAATAGAAACTAGTAGTAATCAAATATGTAGTGGTGATAATGTAACATATACAGCCACATCTCCAAATCCAGGGTTTTCCAATACATATAATTTTACAATAAATGGAGTTAGTGTTCAAAATACTTCTTCAAATGTCTTTTCTACTACAACTGTTAATAATAATGATGAGGTAAAGTGTCAATCAAATAGTGTCTTTATTAATTCCGGAATTATTGATATTAATTTTGTAATTGGAAATGGATTTAACGGTGCAGTTCGACAAATGATTCAACAACCAGATGGAAAATATATTATAATAGGTCAATTTACTTCATACCAAGGGGCAATTTATAATAGAATAATCAGATTAAACCCAGATGGAACCGTTGATAATAGTTTTTCAATTGGCTCAGGTTTTAATGGTTTAATTAGAAACATATCGCTTCAACCTGATGGAAAAATTCTGGTTGTTGGGGATTTTTCTCAATTCAACGGAAATGTTGTTAATAGAATTGTTCGTTTAAATGCCGATGGCTCCAAGGATAATACTTTTATTACAGGAACAGGTTTTAATAGCCGAGCATATATAATTAAACCTTTAACTTCAGGAAAAATACTTGTAAGCGGTGCATTTACATCATATGATGGAATGTTGCGAAACCGCCTTATTAGATTAAACAGCGATGGAAGTGTTGATGCTGAATTTAATATTGGAACGGGATTTCCAAATGGAAATGTAAATGAGCTGTTTGTTCAAAATGATGATAAAATTATTGCGGCAGGATCTTTTATTGGATTTAATGGGAATTCATCCATAAATAGGATTGTTAGGTTACTCCCAAATGGAGATATTGATAATGCTTTTGCTCTGGGTTCAGGATTTGATGATGCACCAGTGAAGATTATGCAACAAAATGATTTAAAAATTCTGATTGTTGGAGCTTTTACAACCTATAATGGCAATTTGCGAAGTAGAATTATTAGATTAAATTTAGATGGAACTATCGATGAATCATTTGATTCAGGGTTGGGGTTTAATGACATTGTTTACGACATTGTAAATCAACCAGATAATAAACTAGTTGTTACTGGAGCATTTATTAGCTTTAATGGTGTAAATTTAAATAGATTGGCTCGTTTGAATAATGATGGCTCAATTGATAATAGTCTAACAATTGGTGATGGATTTAATGCCGATGGAAGAGCTTTGTGTTTAAATAGCGATGGCAATATTCTTGTTGGAGGCGTGTTTACAAATTATAATACAAAAAGTTCAAACAATCTTGTTTTATTGAAAAACGCATTTTGTTACGAAAGTAGTTTAACTAGCAATACGATTGTATCTATTGTAAAACCAAAACCAAATATTACTATTGCAACTTCTCAAAATCCAATTTGTTTATTTGGTTCTACAATAATTACTGCGAGTAGTTTAGATAATATTGGTAGTTGGGCATGGAGCTCTGGACAAAACACCGCTCAAATAACTGTTTCGCCGTCTGAAAATACAGCTTATACAGTTTCTGCTACTTCTACAAATGGCTGTGAAAATCATAATCAAATTACAATTAATCTACTTACTTCTCCTGTTTTTTGGATTAATCCTCCTTCATTTAATATTTGTGAGGGAAATAGTGTTACATTATCCGCTTATGGTGCCACATCCTACGAATGGAGTGATGGTTTGGGTAGTGGTATTCAAAAAACCGTTAATCCGACATCTACAAAAACCTATACGGTAACTGCAACGAATGCTTCGGCTTGTACTGGAACAAAAGATGTTACCGTTTCGGTAACTAAATTTGATGTTTCTTTGGTTTCATCGGATACTACTTTTTGTCACGGAAAACCTGTTACATTCACTGCAACTTCACCTCAATTTAATGCTTCATCTGAATATGATTTTTTAGTTAATGGAGTTAGTTTGCAAAAAAGCACAAGCAATACGTATGCTTCATCCACCTTAAACAATTCGGATGTAGTGAAATGTTTATTTACGCCTAATGTAGTTGGAAACGGAGTGCCTTTGAGTGAATTTAATATTGGTTCGGGCTTAAATGGAAATGCACGTGTTATTGTTAGGCAGAATGACGGAAAGTTTATTGTTGGAGGAACATTTACAAATTACAATGGTTCTGCCGCTATAAATATTGTTCGTGTTAACAGTGATGGCTTCATTGATAATACGTTTTCATCAGGAACTGGTTTTGATAATGAAGTGAGAATTATTAAAGTACAGCCCGACGGCAAAATTATTGTTGGAGGTGTTTTCACATTGTTCAATGGTGCTTCGGTTAATAGAATCGTTCGTCTTAATGAAGATGGTTCAATTGATAATACCTTTATTATTGGAGCCGGATTTAATAATAATGTAAATTCAATTGTAATTCAAAATGACGGGAAAATTATTATTGGAGGGGAATATACAACATACAAAGGAACAACTTATAACAGAATTGTTCGATTGAATCAAGATGGCAGCATAGATGCTAGCTTCTCAATAGGAACGGCCTTTAATAACATTGTTTATGCACTTGAATTACAAAACGATGGAAAAATTCTAGTGGGCGGAAATTTTACTTTATTTAGTGGTACATCCATAAATAGAATAGCACGCTTAAACACCAATGGTTCTATAGATGCTGCTTTTAACGTTGGAGGTGGAGCTAATGGTGTTGTTTCAGCTATAAGTTGTCAAAGCGATGGCAAGGTAATAATTGGCGGAAGCTTCACTTCATATAATGGAAATTCAGTAAATCGAATAGTTAGAGTTAGTTCAACTGGTGCTTTTGATGCTACCTATTCGATTGGATCTGGGTTTAATAATAATGTATTGTGTATTAGTAGAATGTCGAATGATGATTTAATTGTTGCGGGTCAATTTACAACTTACAAAGGGATAGTTGCAAATCAAATTATACGCTTGCAAAGCAACGGTGATAGAGATACTCAGTTTGGGGGAAATGGAGCGAATAGTGTTGTATATAGTGTCGCTTTAGGAAACGATTGGAAAATATATGCCGTGGGAGCTTTTTTCACTTATAATGCGATTAGTAAAAACCGGATTGTTGCAATTCAAAATTCAAATTGCTACCAACAATCAACTCAAAGTACTCCTATTACACTTATTGTTAATGCAAATACAACTAATATTCAAATTAATGCCTCAAGTGCAGTAATTTGCAATGGTAATACAGTGAATTTAACTGCAAGTGGTGCAGATAGCTATACTTGGAGTCATTCCCTTGGTTCGGGTGCTACTAAAAGTGTAACTCCAAATGCTACCACAACATACACTGTTATGGGAATTAATGCAGATGGCTGCTTTTCAACAAAAGATGTTACTACAACCGTGATTCCTATTCCCGAAACATTAATCAATACCTTTTCGCCTATTGTTTGTGATGGTACAAATGTTACATTATACGCTTCGGGAGCAGATTCATATGAATGGAGTGATGGTTTGGGTTCGGGGGTCGAAAAGACGGTAAATCCATCAGTAAATACAACTTATTCTGTTACGGGTAATAATAATGGAATGTGTTTTTCTTCTTCACAAATAACATTGGCAAATCATAAAACAACTGTAAGTATTACTTCAAATGCATTAAATGTTTGTGGTAATCAAAATATTACATTTACTGCGGTTGGTACAAATGCAGGTATTGCATCAACCTATAAATTTATGGTTAATGGGTTGGTAGTACAAAACACAACTTCTAATACGTACACTACAAACATCTTAACGACAAACGATACCGTTCAATGTGAGTTAATTTCTGTACCAGATAATATGGCTGTTGTGGATGCCGGAATTAATTTTGGAACTGGATTTAATGGTACTGTTTATCAAATTGTTCGTCAAAACGATGGAAAATATATTGTTGCTGGTGATTTTACCACATACAAAGGAGTTGCAATCAATCGGATTATTAGATTAAATGCAGACGGTTCATTTGATAATACTTTTACCGTTGGAACAGGTTTTAATCTTGCTGTTAGATCAATGATTATTCAATCAAATAACAAAGTTATTGTTGGTGGACAATTTACAACATATAATGGCACTAATGTTAATCGAATTGTTCGTTTAAAAACCGATGGTTCTATTGATAATTCATTTGCTATTGGAACGGCTTTTAACGAAATTGTTTATTCTATCGCTATGCAAATGGATGGTAAAATACTTGTAGGAGGTAATTTTACAAACTATAACGGAAATGTTCGGAATCGAATAATTCGATTGAATATAGATGGCAGCATTGATAATAGTTTTACTATTGGAGCAGGATTTAATAATTATATTTCTAAATTAATTATTCAGCCCGACGGAAAAATAACTGCAATTGGTGCCTTTACAAGCTATAAAGGAGTTGCTATTAACCGAATTATTAGGTTAAACAGCGATGGTTCGCAAGATGCAACATTCGCTATTGGAACAGGTTTTAACAGTGTGGTTAATGCAATTGCCGCCCAAAGCGATGGAAAATATTTAGTAGGAGGGTCTTTTACTTCTTATAACGGTAGTACCCGAAACAGAATTATTAGAATTAATGACAACGGTTCGATAGATGCAGGTTATACAGTTGGAACAGGGTTTGAAACTAATGTACTAGACATTGTTATTCAGCCAGATAATAAAGCAATAATTTCTGGTCAGTTTACCACCTATACTGGGCTTTCTCGAAATAGAATAGTGCGTTTATTTGACACTGGATTGATGGATAACAATTTCAATATTGGAACTGGTTTTAATGGAAACACACGAAGTGCAATATTACAACCCGATGGTAATGTTTTGATAGTTGGCGAATTTACAACATATAAAGGTTCAAGTATAAACAGAATTATTCGTTTAAAAAACACACTTTGTTATGAAGGAGGAATTCTTAGTAACAAGATTACTTCAGTTGTTAAATCATATCCTGTTTTAACGTTAACGGCAACTCCGAGTTTTGTTTGTATTGCTCAAGAAGTGAGCATTAATGCAAGTAGTAATATTCCGATAGAATCTTGGATTTGGAATACAGGAAATACCACAGCTCAATTTTTAACTACACCTTTAGTTACCCAAACTTACACCGTTACAGCTACCTCTTCTCAAGGATGTACATCAACAGGGCAAGTTCAAGTGGATGTAAATACTAGTTCAATACCTGTTGCTCAAATATCCATTTCGAATAATCCTATTTGCGAAGGAAGTGCAACTAATTTGACTGCTTCTGGAGGAGATTCTTATTTATGGAGCAATGATTTGGGGACAACTGCTTCTGTAACAGTTGCCCCCAATGTTTCTACAACATACACCGTAACGGTTACTAATGCTAGTGGTTGCACGGGTGTTGCCAATCATGAATTAACCGTAAATTCAAAACCAATTTTATCAATATCGGGGTTAAATTTTATTTGTCAAGGACAAACCACTACTATTACTGCTTCAGGTGGCGACTCATACGAATGGAGTAATGCAGAAACAACCGCTTCTATTACTGTTTCACCATTAGTTAATACTACATACACTGTAACTGCAAGTAACTCTAATGGCTGTACTTCAACTTCGAGCTATTTAGTTAATGTTGTATCAAATATTTCCATAAATATTTCTCCAAAAGATGCATATGTTTGCCCAAGCGAATCCATGCTTTTAACGGCAACTGGAGCCGATTCATACACTTGGAGTAATGGATTAGGCACTGGTTCGTCAAAAACAGTTCAGCCAACAAATACTACTACGTATATTGTAACAGGGTCAGACGCAAGTGGATGCTCTAGTGTTGCTGAAGTAACAGTTTATGTATTTACTGGACCAAAAATTGAACTAGAAGCCAACAATAACAATGTTTGTGTTGGAGTGCCTGTTGTTTTTACGGCAACTCCAAAGTATATTAAAAATACACCAAACATTAAGTTTTATGTAAATGGTAGTATGGTTCAAAGTTCCTTGTCAGACAGTTATCTCGCGATGTCGCTTTCCAATGGCGATGTGGTTCATTGCGAAATGGATGGAATTGTTCAATCGCAAGGAGTTGCAGATGAGAGCTTTAACAGTGTAATGGATGGAAGAAGTTCTATAATAAATGGGGTTGTTAGAACGTTTGCTCGTCAATCTGATAATAGTATAATTATTGGAGGGGCTTTCAGTCAGATTAATAGAAAATCATATCCTAGATTAGCTCGAATAAATTCAGATGGAAGTTTAGACACAACATTCCATATTGGTTATGGACTAAATAACACGGTATTTACTGTTGCTGTTCAAGCCGACCAAAAGATTCTTGTAGGTGGACAATTTACTTCTGTTAATGGAGTAGTAAAAAATAGAATTATCCGAATTAATAACGATGGAACAACAGACAATACCTTTAATATTGGAAAAGGATTTAATAATATCGTTTACTCGATTGTTGTTCAATCGGATGGAAAAATATTAGTGGCAGGTAATTTTACTACCTATAACGATGCTCCTTGCAATCGTATTGTGCGTTTAAATCCAGATGGTTCTGTTGATTCAGGATTTAATACTGGTGGTGGATTTAATAATATTGCATTTAGCATTACCTTGCAATCGGATGGAAAAATATTAGTGGGTGGCAGTTTTGTTACCTATAATAATATTTCCTTTAATCGCATGGTACGTTTAAATTCAAATGGTTCTATCGATTCTGGATTTAACATTGGAACTGGATTTAATAATATTGTGTATTCTATTGGTGTTCAGTCAGATGGAAACATTGTTATTGGCGGAGGTTTTACTGCATTTAATGGTATAAATAGAAGTCGAATAGTTCGTTTAACTTCAGATGGATTACTGGATAATACGTTTGTTATAGGTAATGGATTTAATAACATCGTTTATTCTCTAGCAATTCAAAGTGACGGCAAAATATTAACGGGTGGACAATTTACAAGTTTTAATGGTGTAGCATCAAATTATGTAGCACGTCTTTTATCAAATGGCACAATGGATGGAAATTTATCTGTTGGATCAGGTTTTAGTTCAACTGTTTTTGAAATAGAGCCAATTGAAAACTCTAAGTTTATAGCCGTAGGACAATTTGTATCTTATAATTCTTCCGCTAAAACTTATTTAGCTCAAATTGAAGAAAATGGATTGGTAAACTATGACTTTAATGGCGATTATGGTTTTAATAATTCGGTTCAAGCAATTGCAAGTACAAGCAACGGAAAAATTTATGTCGGAGGCTCGTTTTCTGCATACAACGATGTAGTTGCTAATCGAATAGCTATGCTTAACGAGGACGGACAGCAAAACATACAATTTAATAGTGGAACTGGGTTTAATAATACAGTAAATGCAATAGCTACCCAAAGCGACGGAAAAGTAATTGTTACGGGAGCATTTACAACTTATAATGGTACCTCTTGCAATAGAATTGTACGATTAAATTCGGATGGTAGCATCGATAATACTTTTGTGGTTGCAAATGGGTTTAACAATATCATAAATGATGTGGTAATTCAAGGCGATGGAAAAATTATTGTTGGTGGTAATTTTTCAACATACAAAGGGGTTACATGTATCAGAATAGCTCGCCTTAACACAGATGGATCGTTAGATGTTAGTTTTATTTCTGGAACTGGATTTTCCAGTCGAGTTCGAAAAATTTCGATACAAAACGATGGAAAAATTATTATTGGAGGCGATTTTGCAGTTTACAATGGTGTTGCAAGTGCTCGCGTTGTTCGGTTATTGCCAAATGGCTTAAAAGATCCTTCTTTTGTGGTTGGAACTGGTTTTTCAGGAAACGTTTATACAGTTACTGCTCAAAATGATGGAAAAATTATTGTCGGAGGAATTTTCACATCCCATATAGGAGTTGCTTCTAGTCGAATTGCTCGTTTAAATAGCGATGGAAGTTTGGACAACTCATTTGTAGTAGCAAGTGGATTTAATAATATTGTAAATTCAATATTAGTTTTAAAAGATAATAAATACCTAATTGGCGGTTCATTTACTGCATATAAAGGAGCAGTTGCAAATCGAATTGTTAAATTAAATTCGGATGGTTCAATTGATTCGCAATTTGAAGTAAATACAGCATTTAATAATGTGACAAATGTTATTACTCAACTTCCTGATGGTATGATTGCAGTGGGAGGTTTATTTACTTCATATAATGGAGTTAATGCGAAACGAATTACTAAAATATCTAATAGTGTTTGTGATATTACAAGTGCTTCGAGCAACCCAATTACCATGATTGTTGGACAACCTGGCTGTGAAAGCAAATCATTACAACCAATTATTAGTAATTCGAAAGTAGAATATTGTGAAAATGAACTAAGCGACTCTTTTATTTTAAATAATTATGGCAACAGTAATGTTACTTGGCAAAAAAGATATCCAGGTAATCAATGGGTAAATGTTGGCTTAAATAGCTCGATATATTTCGACCCTTCACTAGAACTTGGATATTGGGAATACAGAGCAGTTTTAAATAAAAATTCTCAAATTGAAAAGGTTTCAAATTCAATTATTATTAAGGTAAATTCAATACCAAAACCAGATTTCACTTATAATATTACAGGGAATACACTGAAACTTAATTGTAACGAAGTTGCTGATTTAACATACTGGAGTTTTGGCGATGGAATAGCTTCTAATTCTAAACAGCCTAAACATGTTTACGAAAAAGAGGGTCAATATGTTGTCATATTAGAATTGTCAAATGGCGATTGCATATCTTCTATTTCTCAAAATATTGAAATTAAAAAATCCACATTTGCCCAAAATGAATTCAAATTCACAGTTTATCCTAATCCTTCCTTATATGGTTTGTTTAATTTGCTTTATTCTTCTGATGAAAGTATTGAAAAGGCAAACATTCTAGTGTTTGATTCATATGGAAAAATAATTTACTCGGAAATAGTTTCGGAAGTAATTAATGGAAGTATTCTGAATATAGACCTTTCTAAAAACTCAGGTGGAGTTTACCTTATGAAAATCACACATTCAAAAGGTGTATTTAACATTAAGTTAGTTATTAGATAAAGCCTAAAAACAATAATCAGGACTTCTAAAAATTGATTTTTCAGCGTTTGACTTCAAAATTAAAATCCTCATCCCGATTAATATTTTGTTGAATTTCAACGCCTTTCATCTTTATGCTTAGTGCCTAAAATAGCGTTGAAAACTTACAAAATCTAAATCGGGAATGCGAAAAATCTTAATCGCCTCAAAAAATAGAATTTTTAGAAGCCCTCTTTTGTAAAGGAATTTGCAGTATTTCCTTGCAAAACGGGATTTGTTTTAGATGCGTAATGTTCCAACAGTTTTCTGTCTTGACCCCGAATGGGGTCAAATGTCAATAACCCCGTGCGAAGCTCGGGGATAAAAACAGAGTAAACCAAAACCAACCCCGAATGGGGTTGAATATGAAAATCGCAAATAATTGTCATTCCGAGACTTCATACAAAAATTTGGAAATAAAGCCTCCGACTACTGGCGGATGCATGACAAGTCGATTACCTAAGAAGTTAAGTTAGCAAGTTGCGTATGAGATAGTTATAAAATTATATCATTGGTAACGAAACGCAGTGTATTGAGGAATCTTAGTTTTAATCAGCTAATCAAATAAATACAGCTAGTTCGGATTTGCAATCCGAACAAACGGAGCATTCTTTAATAAATTCGCAACTCATATGCTCCATCCTCGCTTAAATCGCTAAAGTTTAGTCCAAGTTGCTTGCATTCTTCCATCATGCGTTCGAGGTTGCGTGGCGAATTTGTTCTGTCAAATACCCAAATATTGGCTTTTATGCTTTCGGAAAGTGTTTTTATGTCAATCCATGGATTTGAGCGAACATATGCAACATCCACATTCACTTTTGGTATTGCTATACGCCCAGAAGACATTCGCTTATCAATAAAAAGCACGCTTTTATTTCCTACAAGTAAAAAATCGTTTGTAATATTTATTTTGTCATCCGTGTAGCTTAAAGTGTCGGAAAATCCCAGTCGGAAATTTGACGAAATTCTATTTCGTACTTGAGTTGCGGATGTATAAAAAGAAGCTGATTCGGGATTTGCAAATAAAGATGAATCCATAATTGAAACTACGCTATTGCCAAGTTTTACTTCAATTAACGACTGATTTCGAATGGAATAAAAAGTAATTTTCTGGTTCGTGTAATCTGAATTTTTGTCCATTACTATATATCCAAAAAACATCAGCCATAAACTAATGGACAACCACCAAACATATTTTTTCTTATTCAGAAAATAAGCTGTAGTGAAAAAAAATGCAGCATACAATAAAATCATTGCAGTTTTGTCAATATCCACATTGTTAGTTACCGAGCCTGGTAGCTGATGAATAGAAACAACTACAAAGTTCATAAACTTAACCGACCAAACTAACAAATGGTTTAATATTGTGCTTAAAAAAGGAATAAACGAAAAGCTAATTACTGCAATTCCCAAATACATAACAATACTCGACAATAATGGTATCATAATATTTGCCAGTATAAAATAATTTGGAAATTGATGAAAATAATACAAACACAACGGAGTTGTAAGTACTTGTGCAGCAATAGAAACGGAGGCAAGTTGCCAAACAAAATCGATGCCTTTATTTTTCGGATTATATAAATTATAAATTGGTTTTTGTAGCCAAACAATGCTAAAAACTGCCAAGTACGAGAGCTGAAATCCAACGCTATAAATCAAAAATGGATCAAGAATTATTAAAAAAAGCAAAGAAGCAAGCAAGCTATTATAAATGGCAACATGTTTATCGAAAAGTTGTCCAACAATTACAAATGTAAACATCGTTCCTGCTCTTAAAACCGAAGGAGATAAGCCTGTAAGAAATGCGTAAAACCATACAAATACGAGCAATAAAATCGATTTAATTATTTTTCCGCCTTTTCGTTTATCTAAAAATCCAAACAAATAATTTAGCATTAAAAATATAACTCCCACGTGCATTCCCGAAACACATAAAATATGAGATACGCCAGCTCCCGAATAATGTTTTGCCAATTCGGGGTCGAGATTTTCGTCATAACCCAACAAAATAGCAGTTACTACGCCCATTTCTTGAATGTCAATTTCTTGTGTTTCTAATATGGATAAAAAATAGTTTCGAACAGAATAAGCTATGCGTTGAATAAAATTCCCGTTTTTATCCGAAACTTTTTCCCATGCGTAAGAAGTTACATACGACTGATACCGTATTCCTTTTCGATATAAAAATTCGCGATAATCAAACTCATATGGATTTAATGGTTTTGCAATTTCCGAAAACTGACAATAAACATTTATGCGGTCGCCATAATTAATTTTTTCCGAAAGCGAATCTCTTTGAATGTAAAGCATGGTTTTTTCGGAGCCATCCATAGCTAAAGTGTCGCTATTTTTATGAATTTTCGTTATGAGTTTTATGGTTTTCTTTTTTACAATAGGCACATCAATTATTTCAACTTCGTAACTATGATAGTCGTTTTTAACCCAGTTAGGGATGGTAAATTGGGTTTGATTGTAAAGATTGCAATAAATTAATCCTGAAAAATAAAATATTGCAATCAAACATGCTCCCCTTATCCATCTTTTTGAATATCCAATTTTTGAATTAAAAATAATTACTAAAATAAAAACTACTACCACAAACAGTACATGTGTAATTATTTCCATTACAGAAAGTGCCGAAAACATTTCAGAAGTAGCAACCCCTAGCAATAATGGCAATAGGAGTCGAGCTAGCGGATATTGGCGCATAAAAATATTTAAAACTTAATAATTTCCGTATATTTTACAACCTTAACGTTCGTATAATAGAATTTTATCACATCTTCGTATGGATAACCTTGTTTTATCATTTTTACAGCACCTTCCTGACTTAATCCCACTCCATGTCCATAACCTTTTCCTTTCAAGATTACCTGCTCGCCCTCGTTAATTACGCTAAAAAAGGAAGATTTAAGATTAAAATCACGACGAATATTTCGAACAGGAATGCTATCCAACATGTTTTTTTGCCGAGTTTCTTGCTTAAAATTCAATAATTTAGACTCATAATCAGGAATATTTGAAATCCATGGATAATTTTTTGTAAAATATCCAAGCCATTCTTTTTTAGTAAGTTTTTTCTCCCAAACAGAATTTCGCATACCAAAACTAAATGTATCGACTTGTGATTTTAAATACGAAGTTTTTATTACCCAAACGTCTTCCGAATTTTCGGTTTGTCCTCCCGAATTGCTATGAAAAGCTGCTGAAATTAATTTCCCGTCGTTGTCAACCACTACATCGCAAAATGTTTGAGATACGGACATCATGATATTTGAATGGTTACAACGGCGTTTATACGACTGACAATGAACACCATCGCATAAATTATAGCCTTCATTCATGTGTTTCATTAAATTTGTAATGGCATAAGTGCGAACAATAATAGCCTGAATTTTAAAAAAATCTACATCTTCGGAGCTGCCAAAAATTTCCGATTGAACCACCCCAGCAACATAGCGTTCAAGCTCCACTCTGTTAATAATTACAAAATTGCTATCTTCGATGCTTAGGTGTAATTCATCATCGTAAATTCGTTCGGGTGATGCTTTAAGTTCGGTGTTGATTTTAAAAGCATTTACCAGCCCTGCTTTTTGAAAAACAAGTTCGGCAAACTCTCCAATCGTTTGATTGTTTTTTAATACTGTAATTTTATTGTTTTTTATCTTTAAAGTTAAAGGATTATTTTTGTATATTTCCATCACTTGTTTATCGCCCGACATCAAAATATACTTTCCTGAAATGGCAGTAAATGTAAAAGTATTTATATTGTATTCGGCAAAAATTCTAATATCTAAATCAAGTGCAAAAATTTTTGTAGAAAATAAAATTAGAATAATCAGCAGTAAGCCTTTGATATTTAAAGTTTTTAGTTTCATTTTGCTCCTCTCTCTGTTTGAATTGTGTCTTTTAGTCGCTAAAAATAAAACAATCGAGCTTAAAAATGACTGAAAGCTTACATTTTATGCTCACGTTTAACTGTTAATAACTTTCAAGACTATTTTGAGTGTGTTAATTTTAGAATTTGATAAAATTAATTGGGGCATTTATCGTGTTACATTTTTGCTTATCGTGATACAAAAAACAAATTCAATTTACGAATTTTACTGACAAATTCAAAACATTACCAGCAGAGTCCCTTTTAGGAGACTCTGCTATGTAAATAGGAGACTCTGCTATGGAAAACTAATTTCTATTTTGGAAATCGGTTTATCACCGAATGAGCCATTTTAGCGGATGCACCACCTTCGCCTAATATGGTTTTTAATTCTTCATAATCTTTAAAAACCTTATTCCGGTGCAATTCGTTAAGAATTTTAGTTGTTTCCTCCACTAGTTTTTTTGCATTAAAATCATTCTGAATTAACTCGGTTACAACTTCTCTATCTAAAATTAAATTTACGAGCGAAACAAAACGAATGTTTTTAACCAAACGTTTAGCAATTTCGTACGAAATTCTACTACTTTTATAGCAAACTACTTGCGGAACTCCAAAAAGTGCTGTTTCGAGAACCGCAGTACCCGAAGTAACTACCGCAGCATGACTTTTTGCCAACAGCGAATAGGTTTCGTCAAAAACAATTTTTATATCTTTGTTTTTAATTAATTTTTGATAGAGTTCGGTTGCTTGCCAACTTACGCCAGCTATAATCCATTGATATTTGGGAAACAAAACCGGCAACGTGGACATTAACGGAAGCATTTTAGTTAACTCCTGTTTGCGACTTCCTGGCAAAATTGCTATCACTTTTCTGGAATCTGCATTCAGAATAGCATCCAGTTGAGGATGAGGTTTATATAAAACCGATTTATCATTAACGGCATCAATTAGCGGATGTCCAACATATTCGACAGGATAGTTTAGTTTTTCATAAAAACCTTTTTCAAACGGAAGAATAACATGCATTTTATCTACCACTTTTTTAATGGTATGAATGCGACTTTTTTTCCATGCCCAAATTTGTGGCGAAATATAATAGTAAACTTTAATGCCTTTTGGATGAATTTTTTTGGCAATTCGCAAGTTAAAACCTGGATAATCAATCAAAATTAATACATCGGGCTTATATTCTAAAACATCTTTTTCGCAAAAAATTAAATTGCGAGCAACTGTTCTAATGTTCAACAAAACCTCAACAAAACCCATAAAGGCTAAATCGCGATAGTGTTTAATGATTTTTCCTCCTGCATTTTCCATTAAATCGCCGCCCCAGCATCTAAATTCGGCAGTAGAATCGAGTTTGCAAATCTCTTTAATCAGATTTGACCCATGTAAATCGCCAGAAGCTTCACCTGCTATGATATAGTATTTCATTTCTTATGCAAAATATATAAAATATGCAATCGCTAAAACAAAAGTAATAATTAAAATCCCCCTACCAGTTAAATCATATTTTAATTTTAAAAGATAAAATCGCAGAGTGGCTAAATTTATAAAAATACTCACTAAAGCAAGTGTTTCAACTTTTAAAACATTTGTTTTTCCTGTATATTCGTCTATAATCATTCCTATTCCATATAATATTGCAAATGAAATTACAGGTACAATTAAACCTAAAATTGCTCCCATTATCATCGAGTCGGTGCGTAGTTTTTTCATTTTATTTTTGAATTGATTCCCATTTTCTGAAAAAGTCAAGGTGAGCGTGAGCGGTTAAATCAAATTGAACTGGATGAATTGAAACAAAATTATTTTTCAAAGCCCATTCGTCTGTATCTTCCGCATCGTCTAAATTCATAAAAGAGCCAGTAAGCCAATAATATTCTTTACCATAAGGATCCATATATGGCACTAATTCTTCTTTCCAATAACCTTTTGCTTGACGTGTAATTCTAATTCCTTTGCAATCTGCCAAATGGATATTTGGAATATTTACGTTTAAACAGGTTCGTTCGGGCAAACCTTCGTCCAGAACTTTTTTAATGATAATAGCTGCAATTTCTTTTGAAAAAGTAAAGTCGGCATCAGGATCGTAGCTAAGTGTCGAAAATCCAATAGAGGGAATGTTTTCGAAAGCAGCTTCAAGAGCCGCTGCCATTGTTCCCGAATACAAGATGCTTATTGCCGAATTTGCTCCGTGGTTTATACCCGAAATTACTAAATCGGGATATTCTCCTTTTAAAATTACTTTTTGAGCTAGTTTTACGCAGTCAACAGGAGTTCCATTAGTTGTATAAAAACTAAATCCTTCGCGTTCGCTTATTTTTTTTATTCTCAATGGAATATGCATTGTTATTGCGTGCGACATTCCACTTCGAGGACCATCGGGAGCAACAACTAAAACATCGCCAAATTGTTCGGCAACTTCCATTAAGTTTTTTAGCCCTTTTGCTTCGTGTCCATCATCATTTACAACAAGGATTAAAGGTCGTTTATTCTTCATTTATGTTTTATTAGAAACCAAAAGTACAAACAATTTTCTCAAAATCCGATATTGTTATTCCTATTTGTCCTAAAATGAATATTTGCCAAAACAGAATAAAAAGTATTTACCTTATTTAACTGCTTTTTTTCTCAACGTAGAAAAAGCTGCTACCCCGTCTAATTGTGCAATAAAAAAAGGAAACTGTAATGTATTCTTCGTCAATTTTTGTAACAATTACTTTTTCTTCTTTTACACAAAGAGTTAGACCTTCAGTAATATATTCCGTAAATTCAGCCTTGTTTTTATCGGCTTTTATAAGTTTCCAATATCCACTGCAAGGAAAAGTTGGATAACTAATACTTATTTCTTGTTTTTGATAGTCATAAATCAAATTAATTTCCCAAGTATTCAGACCTAGAGCTCCAATTCGCCAAGCCAATTTCCTTCAAGCCAACGCGTTTCGGCAACTTGCCCAAAAACAGCTTGCATTTGTATAAAAAAAAGAATAACTCCAAAAGTTAATTAATTTGTAATTCGAGTATTTTCTTGTTTGTTCGGATTGCAAATCCGAACAAGCTTCTTTTTCCGGATATTAATAATGGTTGTGGTTTCGACGGGCTCAACCACCGCTCGTTTACTCGGATGAAGGGACTTCCCGAATAAATCGAATTAAGCTTCTGATGTATGTTATCTTGGATGAAAAAAAATGAGTTTATGAAGAATGAATGATTTATTAAAGTTTAAAATCACAAGCCAAATTCGATTAATTCGGGATAAACTTCTCGTCCCTAAATTAAAAAAAAAAGAGCTTAAAAAGCTCTTTTAGTGCGGATGAAGGGACTCGAACCCACACACCTCTCGGTACCAGATCCTAAGTCTGGCGCGGCTACCAATTACGCCACATCCGCATTGTGAATTGCAAAAGTAATAATAATTTCAGTACGTTACAAAAAAAACATTTTTTTTATTCAGGATTATCCACAGCAAACCATTCGGCATAGGATGTTGCAGTTTCGCGAAGCTTTAAACTATATAACTCAATGTTATTTGGTAATTTTAATTTTAATATTTTTGCAAAATCGACTAGTAAATTTTCGCTTGTTGGCTGATAATCTACTAATTGAATGTTTTCAAAATGAGTTTTTAATTGCGTAATCATCGATTTTTCCATCGCTTTATTTAACACTAAAGCATGATCAAAAATATCAATTACTTCTGTTTTGACAAGTTTTTTTAAATCTCCAAAATCCATTAACATTCCATTTTTTGGCGAAAACTCCTCCTTTTTAGGATAGCCTTTTAGGGTAACTAATAATTCGTAACTATGTCCGTGGATGTTTTTGCACGGACCGTCATAATTCATTAAGGCATGAGCCATTTCAAAAGTAAACTGCTTGGTAATCCGAATTGCTGTCATAATTATCGCATGAATTTAAAAACACTTTTACTGGTTTTATTGTATAAATTTACAATAAATGCTCCTTTCGTAAATGGATGCATGTCAATTATTATATTTTCCGAAATAGAAAAGTCTTCCGAAAAAATTCTTTTTCCACATATTTCGTAAATGTCTATCTGTAAATCATCGCTTTGTGAGTTGGATATGATTTTTAAAAACTCATCAGAAAAACTATAAGAAACAGAAAACTCATTATTTTGATTAGATTTAGAAATTCCAACTGTTTGACCAGAAATTGTTACTGTTTTTTCGTCAAAAACCCCAGATCCATCCAAAGCAGTAGCTTTAACGATAACGGAGCCATTGGTTTCTGCCGTTAATAATCCCAAACTCGAAATACTTGCTTGGCCGCTTCCGTTAATTACCGACCAAGAAACATTTGTGTTTGTAGCATTGGTAGGCAATACATCGGCTATCATTTGTAAGGTTCCCAACATTGTAGTTATCGAATATTCACCAGTTTGTGAGCTAACCGAAATAGATGTAACATTTACTGGGTTTCCGCCCCAAATTAAAAAAATCCATTCAGGATGATCAATATATGGATTGCGATTGTGCTGAATTAAATAAACTGCATTGTTTCTATCAATTTCTTTTTGACTTACTGGGTCAAGGATTACCCAATCTAAAAGCATATTTACAGCCCATGTTTTATAAACGGTTGTTGAATTACCAGCATAAAAGGATGCAGCTTCGGTTGAGTTTGAAGTCCAGCTAGCAATAATATTTTCGTATCTTGTTGCCATGTATAACAATGTTCTTGCTAAGTCGCCTTTTACGGAATCAATAGGTTCGAAAACAGTTCCAGAAAAACCCGGATAAGAACAAGTGCCTAATTTGCTACCATTTAGGGATGTCCAGGAAGCAGAACCAACTTTTCCGAAAGGAAAATTTGAACGTTTATTGTTTACCCAACCATCTGTAGGATATAAATTAAACAAATCGGAGTACATTGGACTTGCATCCGAAAACCAGCTAGCAGGAGTGGTGTGTTCGCGATTATAACAATCGCCTTCGCCGCTATAATTACCACATTGATTGGTGCCAAAAGTGAATTCATAAGGAGGTGTTCCTCCAGGAATGTCTGAATATATATCCCAAACTTTTCCGTTCGGTTTTTTGTCAGTACTTTGAAAATCTGTCCATAATTGATTATATGAATGCACAGTATGTCCTTTAATTATATTATACAATGCCGTTTTTAATGGAAAGCCGGTTAATCCCTGAGTTGAATTGTAGTAACCCAGTGGAATTTGAGATTGAAGTGTGAGAAATAGACTTAGAAAAATTCCTAGCAAAAAATGCTTTAAATTTGTTTTCATGGGATTAAGTATAATATAAATGTTGAATCAAAATTTTTGTTCCAAGGATAATCAATACAAGTCCTCCGAATATTTCAGCCCATTTACTACTCACGTAAAGACCAAATTTTCGACCAATACGAATTCCGAAAAGGGTTAAAATAAACGTTACTAAACCAATAACAAAAACAGCATGGAGAATGTTTACATCTAAAAATGCAAAGCTTAGTCCGATAATAAAAGCATCAATGCTAGTTGCAATAGCTAAGCTAAAGAGAACTAAGTTTTTCGAAAAATCGAAACATTGTTCGTCTGGTTTTTTCTTAATGGCTTCGCCAATCATTTTTAAACCAATTATTAGTAAAATTGAAAAGGCAATCCAATGATCAACCTGTTCCATATATGGTAAAAAGACCAAACCTAAAAACCATCCTAAAACAGGCATTGTTGCCTGAAAAACTGCAAATACTAAAGCAACTTTTAAAATTAGTGTTTTATTAATGTTTGGGTTGGCCATACTGCACGATAAGGAAACTGCAAAACAATCCATAGCCAATCCAAAAGCAACAAATATAAGGACAAGAAAACTCATCGTATTAAATTTTCTGCAAAATTACAGAATAATTACCGTTTTTGATGTTAAACCCAAATTAAGCATTTGAAATACTTTTTTATGAATTAATGCTTTTATGTGTAAAATTTCGAATTAGAAGTTGTTGACAATTAATTGACTTACAGTTTATTTATTTGATAACGCAATTTCTATTGCAAAATTTTGGCTTAAAAACAGACCTTGAAAAACAGAGAAAAAATTAACAAAGCAAGCTTGGCTATTCCGTTTCTGTTTTTAATAATCGACAAAGTTAAAAACGTCTTTGTTTATGAAATTTGAAATATTATTGATTTATTGCAGCTAATGGACGCTATTTAGTCAAAAACCAAAGAAACAATTTTTTCTAAGCCAATCGCATCGGCTTCGGCAAAAGAGTTTTTTTCGCGACTGTCAACATCTAAAACGCCAATAATATCTCCATTTTTGTTTTTCAAAAGTACCACTATTTCGCTTTCGGAGCGGCTATCGCAGGCAATATGACCCGAAAACTGATGAACATCGGGAACAATGATTGTCTTTTTTTCGTTCAATGCAGACCAGCAAACGCCAATGTCTTTTTTTAATAAAATACAAGCGAGCGAGCCTTGATATGGACCAACAATTAGTTCTCCATCTTCGAGCAAATAAAATCCTGTCCAAAAAAAGTAATCAATTTTATTGTGCAAAAGCGAGGCTATTGTTGCCATTCGTGCAATAGGGGTGGTTTTTTTTTGGAATAATTCCGCCAATTGATGGTACATTCTTTCGTACCTGCCATTTTTTATAGTATCTGTCATAAATAAAAAAAAATACCGCTGAAATAATCAGCGGTATAAGTTAAGTTTATAATTTTTCAAGTTCTACGGTAAAGTGTCGCATTATAGGTGCTTCCCATTTAATTGTAAAACCATGTTTTATTTCGTTACGACGGTCGAATACATTTTTTAAACCGGCAGCAATTACATCCATGTGGTTGTTTGTGTAAACTCGACGTGGAATTGCTAAGCGAAGTAGTTCTAATTTTGGATAACGATTTTCGCGAGTTTCGGGGTCGCGGTCGGCTAAAATAGCACCAATTTCAACGCCTCTAATGCCAGCTTCTAAATATAATTCAATCCCTAATGTTTGAGCTCTAAACTCTTCTTTTGGAACATTTGGCAAAACTTTGTTGGCATCTACAAAAATGGCATGACCACCAGCAGGAAATTGGAATGGAATTCCATATTCCTGAAGTTTGTTTCCTAAATATTCAACTTGTTTTATACGAGTTTCGAGGTAGTCAAATTCGGTTCCTTCGTCAAGTCCAACTGCAACTGCATTCATATCACGTCCCGACATGCCACCGTAAGTAACATATCCTTCAAACATAATATTAAAAACAGACGTTTGACGCCATAATTCTTGGCTACGCATTGCTATAAATCCGCCCATGTTAACAATTGCATCTTTTTTTGCACTCATGGTCATTATGTCGGCATAAGAAAACATTTCGGCAACAATTTCTTTGATGCTTTTATTTTCGTAGCCTTTTTCACGAATTTTAATAAAATATGCGTTTTCGGCAAAACGAGCTGAGTCAAAAACAACTGGTTTTTTATATTTATCGGCAATTTTACGAACTTGTTTTAAACATTCCATCGATACCGGTTGACCACCAGCCGTATTATTTGTTACTGTAACAATAATGAAAGGAACTTTTTCGTGATGCTCTGACATAGCTTTTTCGAGTTTTGCGAGGTCAACATTTCCTTTAAAAGGATGATAAAGTTCCGTATTAGCTGCTTCATCAATGGTGCAATCCACTGCGTGTGCTTTACGAAATTCGATATGTCCTTTGGTAGTATCAAAATGTGAATTACCAGGAACAAAATCTCCTTCTTTTACAAGTACCGAAAACAATACATTTTCGGCAGCACGACCTTGATGGGTAGGCATATAATAATCGAATCCTAAAATGTTTTTTATTGCATTTTTAAGATTATCGTACGATCTTGCTCCCGCATAACTTTCGTCGCCTATCATCATTGCCGACCATTGGCGGTCGCTCATTGCTCCTGTACCAGAGTCGGTTAATAAATCGATGAAAACTTGTGAACTTTTAAGATTAAAAAGATTGTATTTTGCTTCTTTAATCCAATTTTCACGCTCTTGGCGTGTACTACGGTAGATAGGTTCTACCATTTTTATTCTATATGATTCTGAAAATGGAATTTCCATAATATTTGTTTTTTTTGATGAAAATAAATTGTAATGATTAAGACTATAATAGAAAATTACTAAAAGGCGTCTCTGTCTTTTATATTTTTAAAAATCAATGATTTAGAAACAAAGGAAAGTTTCATGATTTTATTATTATAGATTTCAAAGATAGATAAAGTTTTCAATTGTCATATTAAAAAAGAAAGTTTTGACATTTTTTAACCCGTTTTTTTTATTTAAACTGATTCCAATTGATGTAAATGTTTTTTATTTAACAGAATTAGTTGATTTACAAATACTTAATTGCCTTATAAATTCTTTAGCTAATTTGAAAATTAATTCTCTTTTATGTTAAACCAATTGTATTTTTAAAAGCAGTCAAAAAATATTTTGTTTGGTTTCGAAGGGCTCAACCACCGTTCGTTTACTCGGATTTGTAATCCGAGTTTAATTATAATCCGAGTAGTTTTTGTTTGTTCGGATTGCAAATCCGAACAAACTATTGGATCCTTTCGCTCGGTCAGGCTAAGCTTGTCGCTTGGTCATGCTGATTCGCCACGGCGAAGTCGAAGCATGAATTCGTTGCAAGTATAACAGCTTGTCCGACCTTTGGCGGAAAGAAGTTGGCGTTTTCTTGAAAACACTGTTTATTGATGCAATTTACGATACCTACGATTTGACTTTGCTCTACTTAATGAAATTTTCATTTTTAGCCAAATTAAATACATGGTAGGAACAAGAATCAGTGTTAAGAAAGATGCAAACGTTAAACCGAAAATTATTGTCCACGAAAGGTTTTTCCAAAACATTACATTGTCGCCACCAAAACTTATGTGAGGATTTAATTCGGTAAAAAGTGTAGCAAAGTTAATATCCATTCCAATTGCTAGCGGAATTAATCCTAAAATGGTCGAAATTGCCGTTAGAAGAACGGGTGTAAACCTGTTTTTGCCAGCTAAAGCAATAGCATCGATGGTTCGGTGACCTTTTTTGCGAAGTTCATCAATGTATTCAACAATTAAAATTCCGTTTCGGATTACAATTCCACCTAAAGCAACAACTCCTAGACCTGTCATTACAATCGAAATTGACATGCCGAAAATTATAATTCCCAATAAAACTCCAACAATACTAAAGAAGACTTCACTTAAAATAATAAGCGTTTTTCCGATTGAATTAAATTGGGTAATAAGTATGAAAAATATAATCCCAACTGCAATAACCATTGCCGTAAGTAAAAAACTTGTAGCGTCTTTTTGGTCTTCACGTTCTCCGGTAATATCGGCTTTAATACCTTCGTGAAAAGGATATTTGTCGATCTGTGTTTTTACACTAGCCATTACTTGAGAAGGAGTGAATCCCGATAACACTTCGGAGCTAATAGTAATAACTCGTTTATTATTTTTACGGTTAATACCACCATAGGAGTTTTTATATTTAATTTGAGCCACAGCCGAAAGTGGAATTTGTCGGAATTGTCCAGAAGCCATGTCGCGATAACTAATTTTTGTATTCATTAAATTTTCAACATTACTTCTTTGTTCTTCGCTATATCGAATTTGAATAGGATATTCATCTTCACCTTCTTTATACTTGCTCGTTTCTTTTCCATAAATAGCTGTTCTAAGTTCAAGACCAACTTGAGCAGTACTAATTCCTTCACGCATTGCACGCTCACGGTCAATTTCAACAATTATTTCGGGTTTGCTAACTTGAAAGTCTATTTTTAACTCTTCTACACCCGAAATTTGGAGTGAATCGAGATGGTTTTTAAAAGCAAAAGCGTCCGAAACTAGGGTTTCTATATATTCTCCACTAATTTCGATACTTAAAGGCTTACCTGTTGGAGGTCCCATTTTATTTTTTTGAACCGAAAATATTGCTCCTGGTATGTCTTTTATGGATTCACGAATTTTATCAAGGTATAATTCAGTACTTTGACCTTCACGGAATTTGTGTTCTACAAAATTAATAGACACTTTGGCTTTATGCGACTGAACACTACGGTCAAAACTTGTTCCATCGCCTGCACCTGCAGCTACGTTTGCAATAATTGATTCAACCAAAGGGTTATTTTCTCCCAATGCCTGATTCACTCTTCTTTCAACAAGCATTGCCATCGAATCGGTAACTGTTTGATTGGTTCCAACGGGCATTTCGATAAAAACATTAATCGTATTTGGTTCGTTTTCGGGAAAAAACACCACTTTGGGTTTTGCGACTCCAACTAAAACAATGGTTAACCCAAATAACCCAATTACACCAATTAATAAATTTCGAGGACGTGAACCAACTAAAAAGTAACGCAGTTGTCGTTCGTACCAATTTGAGAAAACAGGCCATACTTTCGTTTGAAAACCATCGGTAAGTTTTTTTGTGAAAAATGTATGGAGCATGTAAAGCGATGAAATTATTATCATAAAATTACCCATACCATGCCATCTTAGTAAGTGAAAAACACCACCAATTGCAAACATTACTAATCCATTAGTGATAACCTTTTTGCGTTTTTTTGCATTCATTACACTTTTTTGATCTCTCATAAAATCTACTGCAAAAACAGGATTAAAAACATAAGCTACAAAAAGCGAAGCAAAAAGAGTAATGATTAGTGTGACAGGCATATAGTGCATAAATTGACCAACAATTCCGGGCCAGAAAGCTAAAGGAAAGAATGGTGCTAAAGTAGTAAGAGTTCCCGAAAAAATTGGCAAGAAAACTTCTCCCGCAGCCATTTTTGCAGCTATTTTAATATCTGGTATTTTTTGATGAAGTCGATGTGTGTTTTCAATAATTACAATAGCATCATCCACCACAATTCCTAATGCAAAAACAAATCCGAACATCACAATCATATTCATCGAAAAGCCAATAACAGGCATTATCATAAATGCAATACCCATCGATAAAGGCACTGCTAAGCCTACGAAAACTGCATTTTGGATTCCCATAAAAAACATTAACACAATCGAAACCAAAAGAAATCCCATAATAATCGAATTTATTAATTCGCTAAGCGAATTTCGAGTATAACGCGACATATCGCCAGTTACCGAAATTTGAACTTCGTTGGGAAGTTGAGGTTTTATTTTTGTTTCAATAATTTCCTTTATTTTGTCGGCAGCATCAATTAAGTTTTGACCACTTTTTTTAATGATACTTACGGTAATTACATTTTTGCCATTTAGTCTCGAAAAACTTTCCTGATCTTTAAAGCTATCTTTAATTTCGGCAATATCTCTTAAATAAATAGAACCACCAAACCCCGATTTGATTACAATTTGTTGCAATTCGTCGATAGATTTGAATTGACCTACAACACGCATTGTTCGTTTCATGTCGCCAACATCGATGTTACCTGCCGAAATTGTCATGTTTTCTTGCATTATGGCTCGGTCGATGTCGTTTAGTGAAATTCCGGCAACAAGCATTTTGTGGATATCCACATTAATTTGTATTTCACGCTCTAATGCTCCGATGATATCTGCACGTGTAATTTCTTTTAATTCTTCGACATTATCTTGAATTATATCCGCATAATGTTTTAATCGAGATAACGGAAAATTTCCTGAAACCTGAATATACATAATCGGTATTTCCGAAAAATCAATTTCCATTACATTTGGATCCGTAGGAAGATTGTTTGGTAATTTTGATTTTGCTTTATCTACGGCATCTTTAACTCTTTGTTTTGCCTCTTTAACATCTACATCCGTATTAAATTCAACGGCTACGCTCGAAAAATCCTGTATCGAACTACTGGTAACTTTTTTAACTCCAGATAACGATTTAATTTCTTTCTCAATTGGACGAGAAACCAGGTTTTCCATATCTGACGGCGAGGTGCCAGGATAAGGTGTGGTTACTAATATGGTTGGAATTACAATGTCAGGAAATTGCTCTTTAGGAACCTTTAGGTAGCTCAGATAGCCAATTATTGTAATCAGAATAACTAAAACATATATGCTGTTTTTGTTATCGATAGCCCAACTAGTGGCAAAAAACTCCTTAAATTTATTTGTGTTATTTTTATTCATTTTACTGAGTGTTTTTGAGATTTTCGTTATTTCACTTGAATCATTTCGTTGTCGTTAAGGTTTTGATATCCTACACTGATAATTAAATCATTTTCTTCTAAGCCACTTAGCACTTCAATTTTTCCACCATAAGAAACGCCAGTGGTTATTGTTCGTTTTTTTGCAATATAATTATTGCCCTGCTTTTGGGCAACCATAACATACATTTCGTTTAATCCCTCTTGCAGAATATTAATAGGTACTGTAATTGCTTTTTCTTTTGTTGAATCGTTTATTTTTACAACAGCTATCATATTAGCTCTTAAAGGAAAAGACATTTTGCCCAAGCGAATTTCGGCAATAAAACTGCGGTTGTTTGGGTTTATATATCTGCTGGCAAAAGTTATTTTTGCTTCCGTTTCTTGATTAAAATCGGGAAAATAAACAATCGCTTTATCTCCATTTTTTATCTGGGATGCGTATGATTCAGAAACATCTAATACAACTTTTGCTTTTGAGAAATTTATCACTCTAAATGCAACCATTCCTGGTGCAATCGATTGACCAATTTTAATTGAAAGTTCTTCAATTGTTCCGTTTATTGGTGATTTTATTTTAGTCATTTCAATTTGTTCCATTATTGTTGCTAAACGTTTTTCCATCGATTCTTTTTGATTTTTAGAACCAAGGTATTGAACCTCTGAACCAATGTTTTGTTCCCAAAGCGATTTTTGCTTTTCGAACATGGTGGTAGCATAATCGAGTTGCGTTTTTATTTCCGAAACACTTTGTTTAATCATTGTTGCGTCAATTTCGGACAAAACCTGTCCCTTTTTTACCGATTGACCAACTTCTACATAAATTTGTGAAATAACACCAGGAGTTTGAGCCGTTGCAATTACGTTGTCCTCTCCATCCAGTTTTCCTTGTAACTCAATGTATGTTTTAAAAGTTTCGTAATGAACAGTGTCCAGAGATACTAATTTTTTTACTCTATTTGAGCTGTTCGAGTCGAGATTTAGAGAAGATTCTAAGTCTTTGATTTTTTTATCTAATTGTTCGCGTTCGCTTTTTAGTTTTTCAAGCTTTGCTTTTTTATCCGGTGTGCCACATGATGAAATCAAGAGAGTTAAGGATAGAATGAAAATAAACCGTTTCATAATTTATATATTTTTATTGTTTTTAAATTTTAATATTTACCTATTGCTTTGTCTAATTTTGTTTTCGAGTTCAATAATTCTAAAGTGGAAGAAATAAAATTAGATTGTGCCGTTAAAAATTGTGAATAATTTTGAGTTAATTCGGTACTAGTTATCACTCCTTCTTTAAATTTTATTACTCCTTTTTGGAAAATTTTATTTGCCAATTCTTTGTTCTTTTGTTCGGCTAAATATTTATTTAAAGCGTTATTAAAGCCAACTGCTGCTTGAGTAGCAGCTAGTTTTAAACCTTCGCTAACCTGAATTTTTACTACTTGACTCTTTAATAAATTAAGTTTTTGCTGTTGAACTTTTGCAATACGCATACCGCTCGAAAATAAAGGAATATCAATATTTACTCCAATTATGGAGGTTGGATACCATTCTTTACCCGTTTCAAAAATGTCGAACTTATTTCGCATTGCCTTTTTTTGATAGGTGTAAAATCCAGAAATGGTCGGTAAAAATGTTGATTGCTCTCGTTTTAAATTTAATCGTTGTAGTTTTTCCTGTGTATCTATTAAAGAATAATCGATGAGATTACTTACCTCTATGTTATCAACGTTAACAGGCTCTAAAATAACTTTTCCAAGTAGCACATCCAAATTGTCGGTTAACTCAATTTTGTCGGTTAAATCTATTCCAATTTGATATTTTAACAATTGCTCGGCTACCCCAGCTTGATATTGAATGGATTGTATTGCATTTTGAATTGTAATTACATTTATTTGAAGCTGGTCAACGGTTGTTTCTTCCACCAAACCTTGTTTATTCATTGCTTTAGTTTCAACGAACAGCTTATTCATTGTTTCAAAACTCGATTCTAAAATCGTTGTATTTTGTCGCAAAGTTAAAACTAACAGATAGGTACTACTAATATCGGCCTTAATATCTATTTCGGTTTTTTTATAATTTTGCAACGAAAATTCATGGAAAACTTTTGACGCTTGCAAGCCAACTATGTATTGTCCACTAAAAATCAATTGACTGATTGTTCCGCCAATAGAGGCGTTGTGTTGAGTTCCAAATTTAGCAGGAAAAAACTGCATATCGGATGTTGAAGGAAATACAACTGGACCTTGACGTCCTTGAACGCCTTCTTTAACCAAAACACCATAAACCGAAGGACTAATGAAATCGGGGAGAAGAGTTGTGGGAATATCAAGCATGTCTTGATACTGAATTTGTGCATTGACTTGAGGTAATCCCATTGCGGCAGTTTCCCAAATTTTTTTCTTTGAAATCAAGATGTCTGTTCGGGAGTTTTGCAGAGTGTAACTGTTTTTAATCGCCAGCTCTTGAGCTTGTGTCAATGAAAGAGAGTGTGATTGTTGCGACTTAATTGGTTGCAGCAAAAACACAAGAACAATGGACAAGCTGATAATTTTTGTAGTCTTATGTCTCATTTTTGTATTATAATTTAGTGGTTTTTAATTTCATTTCTAAATAATCTAATCCTTTTTGTGATGCTATTCCGCGAATATGATAAATAAATGCGGTCTTTAAAATCTCATCAAAAGAATCCCTTATTACTAAACTTGTTATATTAGCAACTTGTTCCTCATATAATTTAGCAATTATTTCTTTGTTAAGATCATCCCTATATAATCCTTCTTTAATGCCTTGTTCCATGTTTAATATGATTTTTCCGTAAATGTGTTTTTTACGGTGTTCATTCATGATTGAACAAGCTTCGGGATAATATTTCTGTAAATCAAAATTAATGTTTGGGTTCATGTTTTTTAGCGACTCAACTAATTGCTTGCTAACATAAAAAAGCACATCGATTGCATTAAAAGAGTTTTCTTTAATGATGTTAGCCATTTTACATTGCTGGTCTTGCACCGAATGTATTACGGATTTCAGCACCACATCTTTTTTGTCTCTAAAATGAACATAAAGAGTCTTTTTAGATATGCCTAATTCTTTGGCAATGTCGTCCATCGAAAAGCTTTTTACTCCATATTTTAAAAAAAGTTCGGTAATTTTTTCAATCATTTTCTAATTAAATTTAATCATTTAAAAACTCAGGAAACAAAATAACACAAAAAACGTTTCCGTTGTTTTTACATTAACAACATTTAACAATACATCCTTTGAGTAAAAAAATTGGAAACTCTAAAAACATATTATTTGGCAAATGTATAAAAGTTGTTAAGTGGATAATAGTTAATTATACTAAACAAAGAAAAAGGGGGGTTAAATGCCGAAAATTTAGGGTTAAATCAAATGCAGTTTGTTTTCAGAAAATTTAAAATACCATTGTTAAATAAAAGTTAAACACAGCCTAAATGTTTAAATGGAGTTAAATATATATAAAATACGCAATAAATTATGTTAAAATTGAAAAAAATCAGAATAAAACAAAAAATAATATTAATTTTATGTTGCAAAATAAAACAATTTGTTATTGCAAAATAAATCGGAATGAAATTAAACAAGATATATTATAAGTCGATAGTAGTGTCAAAAATAAATGACAACATTATTGTTTTTCACATGCATGAAAGCAATATTGTTGATGATTATACCTTAGTTATAGGTGTTACAACTTTTAATGAATTTATTGGACACGAAAAGCCAAAATACATAATATTTGATAAAAAAGACTTAGCCTTTGATTCAACGAATAATATGAAAGGCTTTATTAAAATGCAAGGCGTTGACCAATTAATAGAGTTTGGCGTTAAAAGAATATTTTTTATTGTTAATGAAATAAGACTCAAGGAGATTGGCAAAGCAATTGGTTATAGGGGGATAACTGCATTTTCGTCGTTAGACCAAGTTTTAGTAGAAATTGAAAAGGAAGAAAGCAAAATCTAAAAACGATACACAAATCCATTTGTTGGGATACGAGTGGTAAAAAGGTCAACGACAATATCAAAAATTGCACTTTTACAATTATTCAGATTTGCCGACCCGCTCGAGGTAAATAATTTGCTGAAAACTTTAGATGTTTTTTAAATATTATCCAATTTATTTTTGTAATTTTGTCAAAATAAGTCAAAACACATTTTGTCAAAATGAAAAGTTTTGGAGACATCCTAAGAAAACTGAGAGAAGAGAAAGAATTGCCACTGCGGACAGTTGCTGCTTATCTTGACATTGACCAAGCAATACTCAGCAGAATGGAACGAGGACAACGCAAACCAACAAGAGATATTGTTGTAAAGATTTCGAAGTATTTCAAAACCAACGAAGAAGAATTATTAGTAGCTTGGCTTTCCGATAAATTAGTTTATGAAATTGCAGACGAACAAATAGCTTTAAAAGCCTTACAGGTGGCAGAAGAAAAGATATCGTACATTGCTTTTACAAAAATTGATAGAAATTCCATAATGAAAAATTTAATCAATGAAATTAAAAATTTTCCTTTGATTGAAAAGGCATGGATATATGGTTCTTTTTCCAGACTGGATGATAATCCTAAAAGTGATATTGATATTGCGTTAAAAACCGATTCAACATTCAGTTATTTTGATTTAGCCGAAGTGCAATTTCAATTAGAAAAAAAAGTTAAAAGAAAAGTCGATATTGGATTTATTGATTCTTTTAAGCCTTACATTTTTGAGAACATAAAACCAGATATGAAATTGATTTATGAAAGACCCACATAAAGAAAGTCAGGAACGATTGCAACATATTGAAAAGTCAATAGCTGAAATTGAAAATTATGTAAATGGTGAATCGAACAATTCGTTCTGCAATAAAAACATTTTGCATGATGCAGTATTACTTCAGTTTATTTTTATTGGCGAGGCAATTATTCACGTTGAAAATATAATACTTGATAAACATGATTACCCTTGGTATAAAGTGAGGAGTTTTCGCAACATGATTGCTCGCGAATATTTTAACATTAAACTTTCGGCTGTTTGGCAGATAATTATAAATGATTTACCCAAACTGAAAACTGTTATAAAAACCATACTTAAAAAAGAATTCTAATATGCCAACCCTCCAATTCAAAGGAAAAATATTTGTGCAAAACCACCACTTGGCGGTAGTTAACTTAGTGTCTTTTTGGAATAAAAATGAAAGATAAAAATTTCCCACTAAGCCGCGAAGAACACAAAGAAAAATCTTAGTTAACTTAGCGTCTTTTTGGAATAAAAATGAAAGATAATAACAGCCCACTAAGCCACGAAGAGCACAAAGAAAATCTCAGTGAACTTAGTGTCTTTATGGGATAAAA
Source organism: Bacteroidales bacterium (assembly GCA_038210985.1). GTDB lineage: Bacteria > Bacteroidota > Bacteroidia > Bacteroidales > WCHB1-69 > JAQUGA01. Next base: position 582 of record JBBQWB010000022.1, on the reverse strand, counting down.
AAAGAAACAATGACAGAAAATGAATTAGCCACAATTGCAGTAGATGTCTGCTATAAAATTCATACTACGCTTGGTCCAGGTTTGTTAGAGAGCGTTTATGAAGCTGCATTTGCTTATGAATTAGATAAGAGAGGTGTATATTATACAAGGCAGCAAGGAGTTGTTGCTAAATATGAAGACGTCGTTTTAGATATTGGTTTTAGGGCAGATATTATCATGGAAAATAAATTGATTATTGAATTAAAATCAGTTGAACATTTAGAAAAAGTCCATCATAAAACTGTACTCACATATTTGAAATTAACTGGAATAAAATTGGCAATATTGGTTAATTTTAATGTTAGTTTAATAAAAGAAGGTATTCATAGAAAGATTTTGGGAGAATTATTATAAACTTAGTGTCTTTTTGGAATAAAAATGAAAGATAAAAATTTCCCACTAAGCCACGAAGAACACAAAGAAAACCTTAGTGAACTTAGTGTCTTTTTGGAATAAAAATGAAAGATAAAAATTTTCCACTAAGTCGCGAAGAGCACAAAGAAAAAACTTAGTGAACTTAGTGTCTTTTTGGAATAAAAATGA
>JBBQWB010000021.1:0-36520 GCA_038210985.1 Bacteroidales bacterium | reverse complement strand
GAATTGGGGCAGAACTGATGAAAGCTGAAAGGTCAAAACTTAAGTTGCTGAAAAAAGCAGCATAAAAATCTTTACACGCTGATTAGCTGGCTTTTACCAAAACAGCACGGAAAAATTATGTCTATTTGATAAGGAAAACTAACTTGATGTTGTGAAAAATTATGTTATTAACAATTTTGGGCAGTTTATTAACATTCTTGAGGTGTGTTAGGAAGAGGTTTGATACATTAATATAAATTACATTTAATATATTTGACAAAAAACAGGAGTTTTCTTGCTGACACTAATTAGTGTCAGCAAGAAAAATATTTAATATTTTGAATATTAGTTATTTGCATGTTTTTTTCGAGCTGAATCTATTTATGAAAAAGGAGTGTTTCTGCTTATATAAATGATTAAATTAATGATTTTGATAACGTAGACAACGAAGTGTTTGGCGTTTTTTCACAAGCAATAAATAGAATTGGTATAAAAAAGAAGACCCACTATCAAAGCGAGTCTTCTTTTTTTCAAGGATAAGATTAGTAAACCTTAACCCCTTTTATTTCCCAAGTACTTGCACTTGAAGTTGTACTAGTATATTTAAAAGCAATATGAACGTTGTCTTGATTAGCAAATAAAGCTGGTAAAACTACATTACCGGATTCAATAAAAGTCCAATCAGCACCCGAAGGCATATTTGGAACCGATAATTCATACCATATTGCTTGGGCGAAATTTGAACCATCAAAATCGAAAGAAGCCATAACTTTTAATTCGGTTGCAGGTGCTCCAAATTTGGCTGCATGAGTAAAAGAAATGGATGGACTATTGGAATTCGTCATGTTAATGGAAGGTGAAATTAACCAGTCTTCATTTTCAACATTTGAACCAGAAAAACCACTAATTTTTATATATAAATTAGCCGCATCAAAACTCCATGCTTGAGCTCCAATCAAATCTTGTGTAGTCCAACCCATAGTTGCTATTGGATCGGTAGTAAAAACTTGTTCTAATAAAACAGGTGGAGGTGCTACAAATCCAAAAATATCGGATTGTTGACGAAGGGCAAGTTGATAAGTTCCGTTATACACACTTAAAATTCCAATTACTGTACCTTTGCCTGATGGAATAAGTTGAGTGGCGAAATTTGAATATTTGCTATTTCTAACGGTTAGTGTTCCACCCGAAATTTTTAATGTGCGATTCGTGTTATCATCACCTAGTGCAACGTATGGTTGTCCAGCTTCAACAAACTCAACCGAATCAAATCGAACCAATGTGGAAACGAAATCAGGAAGAAGTTCGCTATAAACAAATACTTTGCGAGGAGCTGGTACAACACCAGGTAAACTATCTTTAAAAAGATGTTTTGGAATAGCGATATCTGGTAATTGTCCAATTCCACCATTGTAAACTCCACCAAGTTGAATTAATTGGTTGTAATCGCCTAAAACTAAATTTTTGCATTTTACATAAATTCGTTGTCCTACTTTATATTCATTAAAGATGCTGGTTTTATTCAACTTTAGCTCAATACCACCAGTTAAATCTTGAATCATCAATGATTTATAAATGTTACCCGACTCATCGTTGCCTACAACAACACCTGTTATGTAAATATTGTCTGTAATGCTATCTAGTTGTCCCATAGCAGTATGTCTGGATTTTAAATCCATAATGCTTAATAATTGTGCACCTGCTGGAAGTGTGAATTCGGGGATGTTAAATGGCGGTTTATCAAAATCGTCTTTTACACATCCGCTAATTGCTATGGATAGTCCTAATATAAAGACCATCATCATTTTTATTGTACTTATTTTTTTCATGATATTATTTTTTTCTATTTTTAAAATCTAACTGCTAACATTAAGAAATATGTTCTTCCAAAGCCATAATAATATTTTGGCGGAAATTTGTTAATATTTTTATTTTCATAATCGAAACGCATTTGTTCGTAACCCGATGTAATTAAATTTTGGTTATCTAAAATATTGCTTACGCTAGCGTTAAGGTTAATGTAGTATTCTTTAATTTTCCACGATTTACCGATGGAGGCATCAATTGTAAACTGAGCATCGGCTTTAGTTTGACGAGTAATTAAATCGATTTTTGGATCATCAATACCTAAATTGGCAATGGCTTTTTCGGTTCTGCGTTCGGGGTTAAAATCAATCCAAATATCATCAAAGTAATTTGCACTTATATTTGCAAACCAATATTTTGGTCCTTGATATTTTAAACCTAAAGAATATGCTTTTTGTGGCGAGCCGCTTACATAAAAGTTTTTGATGTAAATAGTGCTTGAGGCATCTGGAATGGAGCCATTATCGGCCGAAACAATTGCTTGTGGACGAGATGTGTAACGATAGTTGGTGTAATTTACAGCAGCTTGTGTAGATAATGTACTTGTAATTTTTACTTCTAAACCAGCTTCAATTCCTTGATGTATTTTTTCAACATTTGTCATTACATGATTTACATAAGTTCTTAAATCATCATGATAAAAGCTGTTAATTTCGCTGTCGTTTTTAATAAAAGTATTAAATACCGTAATTCTTCCCTTTACTCCAGGATAGCGAATGTCGTAATTCAAATCGGTACTAGTTATAGTGCGAGGTTCAAATTCAGGAATAATTTGGTCGCGAGTACGCGAAGATATATATGTGTTACGGAAAGATGGTGCCAATGACATATATGCAAGATTTGCAGATAAATAATGTCGTCCAGTAATTTTATAAGTAGCTCCGGCTTTTACAACATAATCGGGATTTGTTACAACTTCCGATTTGCCATAGGACATTTCTGGATAACGACCGTTTTTCATTTTTCCTTCTCTCCAATACTGAACATAAGTAAAATCAAAACCTCCGTAAAAATCAACTTTTGCATACGAAAACTCAGCTAATCCCCATACTTTTGATTTGTTTACAGCTGCAATGTAGTCATAACCAAATACATCTCCTTCATTAATTACTCTATCTGGATTGTTTAAATCGTTTTGAAGAGAAATAGTGTCACCATTAAAATCTCGTTCTGCAAATTGATCAATATCAGTCCAATATGAACCACCCATTAGGTCTTTCAATATTTTATAACTTCTACCTCTATACAATTTTACTTCTACCCCTCCGCTTAAATGCAGATTGTTGTTAAACTGATTATTTAAAATAGAAGCAAAAGTAAATTGTTTAGTATCTGTTCTTCTCTCTTCAATAATGTAACGCGATTGACCGACAGATAAATTACTTAAATAATTAATCTGATATAGTTTATCCCAGTCAATTTGTTGGCGGTTAGTGTTTGTTGTCCAATCTTCTGTATATTCCGAAGCAATGCTAGGATCGGTTTGATAACTTGGTAAATTGCGATAGTAATCGGGTCTTGGATCTGCTGAATTATACCAATTTAAAGCAGTAGTGCCGTCTTTTCCAAAAATATAACCCATGGTAGTAGTTAATTGTGTGTTTTTGTTTATATCAAAAAAATGACTAAGCAAAATTACAGGCTCATGAACATCTTTAACTTTCGAATTTCTGATTTCACCATTTTGATATCCCCAGGCTGGATTATAATAATTCGAACCAGTTAAGTCGTATGCTTCTTGTGTCGAAGAAGTTTGCATACCGCGACGAGTAGGAGCACCAAATGCCGAAATTAAAATACTGTGTTTGTCGTTAATTTTCTTTTCTGCCGCTGCAAAATACGACCAAGAATCATAAAAAACTCCTTTCACAAATGCTTCAGTTCCAATACGTTTTGACCCTGAAATGGTAAATGACCAACCGTTTGCTAAAACGCCAGTGGATGCAGTTGCCATTATTCTATGGGTGTATGTTTTGTTAGAAAAAGCATACGAAATTTTTGTTTGTTTGCGTTGGTGCGAAGGACGAATGTCAAAATTTGTTGTTCCACCCAATGTTCCTATACCATATCGAGATGGATTAAGCCCAAATGTGCCTTCTTTAAAACGTGTTGCATCGTTTAGTCCTCCCCATTGTGAATAGGATGCACGATTGTTTTCACCATCATTCATCGACATACCACCAAACGATACAGTCGAAAATTCGCTGTCAAAACCTCGCATTCTAAAAAATGCAACACTGAAGTTATAACTCGAAATGTTAACAAAAACATCTTTCGATGAGGTTAATAAGCTGGCTACATTCTGAGATTTAGAATTCTCGTCTAAATCAAATAATGTAAGCATTGCTTCCGTGTTTTTTACTTGATCTGTTTGGTCTAACCACGATGAATTAACATCAATTTTGCCAAAATCAAGTAATTCCGAATTCAAATCAAATGGGACAGTTTTCTTTTGAACTCCATCCACATAAATTATTAAATCGCCTTTACCAAAAGGTACAGAACGTACCTCAAATATTCCATCGACATTTGTGATGCCTTCGGTTTTACCAACCATTACCGTTGTTCTAGGTATAATAATCCCTTTCTCATCGGTAATTGTTCCTTTTATGGTGCCTGTTTGGCTAAACAAGCTCTTACAAACAAGGAGTAGTAAGATTAAAATGAACTTCTTTTTCATAGAGATTTTTTTAGAAAATACAAAAATTAATGTACAAAGATATTCATTTAATACATTATAGTTTCAAAGATACTTTATTTTAGGAATAATACTTGCTAAAATTAATTATCTTGTTAAAATCATCTTAAAATCTAGTCAATTATAAATGATATTATATTAAAAAAATAATTTTAGTTAAAATCAAAAATTTGAACTTATTGACTAGTATTTATATGTATTTTTGCATAATAATTTTAAGTAAAATATATTTATCTAAAATGCTATTTATGAAATCACAAAATCGAATTATATGGTTATTAATTGCTGCTATTTTCTTTATTTCATTTAATCTTTCAGCTCAAGATAAAAAATATCAAGTTGCAATTATTGGTTTTTATAACATCGAAAATCTTTACGATACAATTAATGACCCATTGAAAAATGATGAAGAATTTTTGCCAAATGGTGCCAATAAATGGACTTCGGAAAGATATTGGATAAAACTCAATATGCTTTCTGAATCTATCTCAAAAATTGCCTCAGATATTAGCAAAACAGGCCCAACTATTCTTGGTCTTAGTGAAATTGAAAACATTCATGTAATTGAAGATTTAATAAATATGCCACTTCTTAAAAAACTTAATTATGGAATTGTTCATTATGATTCTCCAGATAGAAGAGGTGTAGATGTCGGATTAATTTATCAAAAAAGCCGTTTTAAAGTAATTGGTAGTTCCTCGCATCGTTTAATTACCCCCGATACTAATTTTATTACCCGTGATCAACTTTTAGTGCAGGGTTTATTAGATGGTGAAGAAATTTATATTATTGTAAATCACTGGCCATCAAAACGTGGTGGTGAAAAAAGAAGCGAGCCAAAACGAGTGGAGGCTGCCCAGCTTACTAAACATTTGTCCGATTCACTTCACGCAATTAACCCTAAAGTAAATGTTATTATTATGGGCGATTTAAACGATAACCCCAACGCAAAAAGTATTGCAAAAACACTAAACGCGAAAGGAAATAAGAGTGAAATGAAAGACGGTGAGTTATTTAACCCAATGTGGAAATTATACAAAGACGGTATTGGTTCCTATGCTTATAATGATTCGTGGACATTAATAGATAATATTATAATCTCGAACAACCTCTTAGGCGAAGATTATTCTTCCTATAAATTTTTTGTAGCTAAAGTTTTTAATGAAACCTTTTTGCAACAAAAAGAAGGAACATTTAAAGGTTATCCCTGGAGATGCTATGCCGGTGGAAATTTTATAGGTGGTTATAGCGACCATTTTCCAGTTTATATTATTCTTGCTCGAAATTTGAAAAAATAAGTATTGATTTAAACATAAAAAAGTGAAATCTTTAGTAATTATTCCAACTTACAACGAAAAAGAAAATATCGAAAAAATCATCCGTAAGGTGTTTTCCCTCAATCATGAATTTCATGTTTTAGTGGTCGAAGACAATTCGCCAGATGGAACTGCAACAATTGTTAAAAGACTAATGGCTGATTTTCCAAATCAATTATTTATCGAAGAACGCAAAGGAAAACTAGGTTTAGGTACGGCTTATATTCATGGTTTTAAATGGGCTATTCAACGTGAATACGAATACATTTTTGAAATGGATGCCGATTTTTCGCATAACCCCAACGATTTGTTGCGTTTGTACGACGCTTGTGCCAACAATGGTGCCGATTTAGCCATTGGATCAAGATATTGTAATGGTGTTAACGTAGTTAACTGGCCAATGAGTAGGGTTTTAATATCGTATTATGGATCGGCTTATGTTCGATTTATTACTCGTTTGCCAATTCGCGATACCACCGCAGGCTTTAAATGCTACAAACGAATTGTACTCGAAAATATTGATTTCTCTAAGATAGATCACATCGGATATGGATTTCAAATCGAAATGAAATTTAATGTTTACAAACTCGGATTTAAGATTATTGAAGTGCCAATAATTTTTACCGATCGTACCGAAGGTACTTCTAAAATGTCGAAAGGCATTTTTAAAGAAGCAATTTTTGGGGTAATGAAAATTAAAATTAAAAGTTGGTTTCGTAAGTATAATAGAATAAAATAAACCATAAATGAATAGAATTTTATTTTTTTTATTAATTGTTATTTCAATTTTCTTTAATTCATGTGGCCCTTCCGAAAAAGAAATTATTGCTTATAACGATGAAGTTGTTGCTCAACAAAGTTTGGTTATTATTGCCGAAAATGAACTATTAAATGCAATTTCAAAAAAAGACACAAGCATTTTACCCATTGCTTTCGATGATTTGTTATTTCAAATTGATAAATCGATATCGGCTACTAAAGTAATTGTAGAAGTGGATGATGAGATGTCCTTAAAAAATGCGGCTCTAAATCTTTTTGATATTTATAAAAGAGTTGTAAAAAAAGATTATGTTGAAATAATTGAACTATCACTTACGCCCGAATCAGAATATACAAAAGCAATGGATAGTGTTTTTATAATAAAAAGTCAAAATCTTAATAATGAATTAAATGATGCAAATCAGAAATTCTTTGACACTCAAAAAAGTCTATCCGAAAAACATAATATTGCTTTTAAAATTTATACAGAATGACAAATAACAACTACTTTATCCATAATGCAAACATTGTAAACGAAGGAAAAATATTTAAGGGCGATATCGTAGTTCAAAATGGAATAATCAAGCTGGTTTTAAATAGTAAACACGGCATCGAAGATATACTTTTAGATGATGACACAGAGTATGTTGATGCAAATGGTCTATATTTGATTCCGGGTGTAATCGACGATCAAGTTCATTTTCGCGATCCAGGTTTAACCCATAAAGGTGATATAAATACCGAATCAAAAGCCGCTGCTGCTGGGGGTGTTACTTCGTATATGGACATGCCAAATACAGATCCACTTACAATTACTCAGGAATTGTTGGAAAATAAATTTTTGGATGCCGCATCAAAATCGTATGTGAATTACTCTTTTTATATGGGAGCAACAAACGATAACATCGACGAAATATTGAAAACAGACCCAAAAACGGTTTGTGGTGTTAAGGTTTTTCTTGGTGCATCAACTGGCAATATGCTAGTGGATAGCATCCCTGCAATTGAGCAGTTGTTTGCTTGTTCGCCACTGTTAATTGCCGTTCATTGCGAAGATGAAACGATTATTCGGGCAAATTTAAACGAATATATTGAAAAATTTGGCGACGATATTCCAATCGATAGGCATGCCGTAATTCGAAGCCAAGAAGCGTGTTATAAATCATCATCCTTCGCAGTTAACTTAGCAAAAAAGTATAATACTCGTCTGCATGTTTTGCATTTATCAACTGCTAAAGAATTGGAATTATTCGACCACAAAACACCTCTGGAACGAAAACGAATTACTGCCGAGGTTTGTGCCCATCACCTTTGGTTTAATTTTTTAGATTACGAAGAGTTTGGAACTGAAATAAAATGCAATCCTTCCATTAAAAGCCCTGAAGACCAAGTGGGATTATTAGTTGGCTTGCATGGTAATAAAATTGATGTTATTGCATCCGACCACGCTCCTCATACATTTGACGAAAAACAACAAAAATATTTAAAAGCACCTTCGGGAATTCCTTTAGTTCAACATACTTTACAAATGATGCTCGAAATGTATCATGAAGGTAAAATTACCATTGAAGCAATTGTTGAAAAAATGTGTCATAATCCTGCAAAATGCTTTCAGATTGATAGACGTGGTTTCATTCGACAAGGCTTTTTTGCCGATTTTGTTCTGCTCGATTTAGAAAAAAAATATTGCGTTACAAAACAAAATATACTTTATAAATGCAATTGGTCACCATTCGAAGATTATACTTTTAACTCAACCATTGTTTCCACTTTTGTAAATGGTAAAAGAGTGTATCACGAAGGAAAATTTGATGAAGATGTAAAGGGTGAGCGATTATTTTTTTACAGATAAAATTATGAAACAACCTGTTTATTTGTTTTTTTTATTAATGTTTCTACCTTTCATTTTTTTTGGATGCCATAAGAAAAATGAAGATGAAAAAAATGAAACAAACAAAACAACTACGGAGGATGCTTACGAAAGACTTTCGAAGGAAGAATTAGTGCCAATTTTAAAAGATGTGTTATTGTTAGAATCTGCTGTTTATTTTAAAGCAAATCAAGGTGCGGATGTTAAAACTTTAACCTATTTTTACTATAATAGAACTTTCAAAAAACATAATGTATCAAGACCACAATTTTATAATTCCTTAAAATACTATTTGCAAAGAGATGTAAAAGCCTCTTTCATTTTTTTAGGGGCAATTAATATGCTAACAGTTGAAACAGATTCTGTTAGGAAAAGTGAAACGTCATTAAAAGAACCAGACATGAATGTGGTTCCAGAGGAAGATAACAAAAAAAAACCTAGCCGTTTTTTTGGTAAACGGCCGAAATAGTATCTTGTTGTGCACCATCGTTAACCCAATAACTCCATGTAATTTGTTGATTGGTTTGCATTGAACCATCGCCTTTAACAGTTTGATCAGAAACCATTTGTTGCGGAAGTTCTACGTTGTTTCCTTCCACAAAAACAAAAGCAGAATCCAATAATCCATGAAAATTATGAACCCATATTTTTCGATTATTTTGACTATCTTTGGAAATTCGGGATATGTAATTCGCTTTGGATAGCGTATGGTCATTAACCGACCACGATCCAACATACTTATCTCGAATGTCAATTGTTTCTTCAACTGGATCTTTTGTGCAAGAGATAAAAATACTTGCTATAAAAAGTCCAAGAATAATCATATTAGTTTTTTTCATGATGAATAAATTTAAGAGAATACAAATATAACAAAAAACATGCCTTTAATTTTAATCCGTTAATTTTGATTTTTCCCAAAAAACATTCATTTCGTCTAAATTCATTTCGCCAAATTTTTTCGAAGTTTTCAGAATTTCTTGTTCCATATAATTAAATCGACGAATGAACTTTTTATTTGTTTTTTCTAATGCATCGTCGGGATTTATATTTAAAAATCTTGCATAATTTACCAAAGCAAATAAAATATCACCAAATTCGGCTTCCATTTTTTCGGTATTGCCAGCCTCGGTTTCCTGATGAAACTCATTTAGCTCTTCCAATACTTTATCCCAAACCTGTCCGCGGTGATCCCAGTCGAAACCTATGCCACTTGCTTTTTCCTGAACGCGATATGCTTTAATTAAGGAAGGCAGATGTTTAGGAACTCCAGATAATACGGAACGATGACCTTCGGTCATTTTTATTTTTTCCCAATTGGTTTTTACATCGTTTGAAGTTTCAACTTTTGTAGTTGAATAAATGTGAGGATGACGAAGAATTAATTTTTCGCAAATTGAATTTAAAACATCGGCTATATCAAAAGCATCTTTTTCCTGTCCAATTTTTGAGTAAAAAACTAAATGAAGCATTAAGTCACCTAGCTCTTTTTTAATGCCATCTAAATTATTTTCCATTATTTCGTCCGACAGCTCGTGAACTTCTTCGATGGTTAATATTCGTAAACTTTCAAAAGTTTGTTCTTTATCCCAAGGACATCCGGCACGCAATTCGTCCATAATGTCCAATAATCTATTAAAAGCAGTTAGTCGTTTATCCATTTTTTAAAAATTTTAATATGCTCGTGCAAATAGCACTCTTTGTTTAGATGGTTTTCCAGTTAATATACATTTCCCTTCTTCTTCTGGATTATCTAGTGGAATACAACGAATGGTTGCTTTCGACTCCTGTTTGATTTTTTCTTCCGTTTCTGGAGTGCCGTCCCAATGAGCAGAAATAAATCCTCCCGCACCATCTAATTGTGCAATAAAATCTTCCCAAGTATCCACTTTTATGGTGTTAGATTCTCTAAAATTTAAAGATTTTTGATACATATTTGATTGAATATCTTTCATTAAAAACTCCACGTGTTCCACACACTTATCCATCGAAATAGTTTCTTTCAATAGGGTGTCTCTGCGTGCAATTTCAAGACAATTGTTTTCTAAATCGCGAGGTCCAATTGCAATTCTAACTGGTACTCCTTTAAATTCGTATTCATTAAATTTCCAACCTGGTTTTTGAGTGTCTCTATCATCGTATTTAACCGAAATACCTTTCGCTTTTAATTCAGAAATAATTGGAAGTATTTTCTCATTTATTTTTTCAAGATCCGAACTGTCTTTAAAAATTGGGATTACTACCACTTGAATAGGAGCAAGCATTGGAGGAAGTACCAATCCAAAATCGTCCGAATGAGTCATAATTAATGCACCAACTAGTCGTGTAGAAACGCCCCAAGAAGTTGCCCAAACATATTCTTGAACATTTTCTTTGTTTAAAAATTTAACATCAAATGCTTTTGCAAAATTTTGACCTAAAAAATGAGATGTCCCAGCTTGAAGTGCCTTGCCGTCTTGCATTAATCCTTCTATACAAAATGTTTCAATAGCACCAGCAAATCGTTCGTTGGCAGTTTTAATACCTTTAATTACCGGCAAAGCCATAAATTGTTCTGCAAATGTTGCATACACATCAAGCATTTTTCGGGCTTCGATAATGGCTTCTTCTTCGTTAGCGTGGGCTGTGTGTCCTTCTTGCCATAAAAATTCAGCAGTGCGTAAAAATAAACGAGTTCTCATTTCCCACCTTACAACATTTGCCCATTGATTAATAAGTAATGGTAAGTCGCGGTATGATTGAATCCAATTTTTGTATGTGTCCCAAATAATTGTTTCGGAGGTTGGTCGAACAATTAGTTCCTCTTCAAGCTTTGCATCTGGATCAACAATAACTCCTTTTCCATTTGGGTCGTTTTTTAATCGGTAATGTGTTATTACGGCACACTCTTTGGCAAAGCCTTCTACGTGGCTTGCTTCACGACTAAAAAAAGATTTTGGAATAAATAATGGAAAATAAGCATTAACATGCCCAGTGTCTTTAAACATTTTATCTAAAGCATGCTGCATATTCTCCCAAATTGAATATCCATAAGGTTTTATGACCATGCATCCTCTAACGGCAGAATTTTCTGCCAAATCTGCTTTAATAACCAGTTCATTGTACCATTGAGAGTAGTTTTCGGAACGTTTTGTAAAGTTTTTTGCCATTTTTTTGTGGTATGATATTTGCTAAATTTTAATTGTTCTTTATTTTAAGCAAAAGTAATAAAAGAAATTATATAAAAACAACGTAAATTAGGAGGGCCGAGCCATGAAAAAGTATTTATTAATTTTAGCCACAGGATTTTTGTTCAGTTCCTGTACCGTTTTTCAAAACGGAAGTTCCGGATACGACGATGTTTATTTTACATCTGCACCGGCAAAAACTAGCACACAAACCTACACAAGTTCTGAACCTGCTAATACTCGTCCAGTTAATACAACTTCGAGCAATAGCAATTATTCAAATTCGGATGATCAAAATTATTCAAATTCCGAAACTACTCAAGAACCAACTTACACTGAAACTCAAAGCTATTCATCTGGTTCTGGAAATACATACGTAACAAATAATTATTACGATGATGAATACGATTATTACTATTCTTCTCGTATCCGTCGTTTTCACCACAATTATGGATGGAACTATTACGACCCATACTACACAAATAATTATTGGTACTCATACGACCCATGGTGCTTTGGAACAAGTATTTATTTAGGTTATAATTGGATGTGGGGATCAAGTTATTACCGCCCTTATTATTATCCAGGTTACTGGGCTTATGGTTACGGATACGGTTACGGTTACGGATACGGATACGGATACGGATGGGGAGGTTATGGAAATGGATACGCTAACGGTTATAACAATGGATACTGGGATGGTTATTACGATGGTCAATATGGTAACTCCTCCGATTATTACTACAATAGCCACGATAACAACAGAAATCATTCGTATGGACCTCGTACTGCTATTGGCTCAAGTAACGGAACTTCTGGACCTCGTTCAGGATCAGGTAATGGGGGTAATACTGGAAATACTAATAATAATGGTTTAACATTTGGTGATAAGTACGAAAGAGCAGTTGTTGCTTCTAATACTACTAATAATAATAATGCAAACAACAGAATTTCTAACTCGGGAATCGAAAGTACAAGTAATCCAAATTCTTCTACAGTTAATCCTACCAATCCAAATACTAATACTTCTCGCACTACTGGAACAAGTACAACAAATCCTAATGCAATAGACAATTCTCCTAAAAACAATACTATTCCTACCGATAAGAATACAACTCCTGCAAATAACCAAAGAAATACGGTTAATCCAACGAATCCTAATACAATAGACAATTCTCCTAAAAACAATACTGTACCTACAAACAGAAATTCAACTAACCCAACTCAAAACAGCAACCAAAGAAATAATAAGGTTACTCCAACTGCTCCTAATACAATAGATAATACTCCTAAAAACAATACTGTACCTACAAACAGAAATACAACTAACCCAACTCAAAACAAAAACGAAAGAAATACTCCAAACAACAATAATAGCAGTATTGATAACAATGTAAAACCAAATCAAACTTCTCCAAGCGATAAACCTTATAATACAAACAGAAATACAGACAATAATCCATCGCACTACAAATACAACATGAACGAAAATAAAACAACAAACGAGCCTACAGATAATCGGACAAATTATAATCGTCCAACTTATACAAAACCCGAAAATACTAATACAAAACCTTACCAACCTAATAATAATTACTCAGCTCCTCGTTCATCTCAAGAGTATGTTGCTCCTCCAGCTAACAATAGCCGACCAGCTAACTCCAATGTGAATAATAATACTAATAGAAATCAAAATAATAGCTATACTCAACCTTCTACACCTCGCGAAAGTCGCCCTTCTCAAAGTACTCAGGAAAACAAAAACAATTCACAATCTTCTCCTTCATCATCTGGTAGCTATAATAATTCAAGTAATTCAAGTAATTCTCGTTCTTCAGGCTCTTCAGGCTCGTCAGGCTCTTCAAGTTCATCAGGTTCTACCGGTAAATCTTCGGGAAGTTCTTCAAGTGGAAGTACTGGAAGATCACATCGATAAATAAAATTTTGAAAAATCAACTTAACTCGTGAAAAAATGAAAACAAAACTAAAAATAATTGCAAGTTTGATGTTGTTAATAGGTTTAATGTCAACATCTTACGCCCAAAACGAAATAGAAGCATTGCGTTACTCGCAAATGTACTGGGGAGGAACCGCTCGATTTATGGCAACTGGTGGAGCTTTTGGAGCAGTTGGAGCAGATGTTTCTGCAATTTCAACAAACCCAGCCTCAATAGGTATATATAAAAAATCAGATATTAACTTGTCTCCATCCATTCACTTTAGTAAATCTATTAGCGATTACAACAGCTTTTCTTCCGAAGATTTTAAATACAACTTTAACATCAGTAACTTTGGAGTTGTTTTAACCGGTCAAATAGGCTCCGAAACTTCCGATCGTCCACAATGGAAATTTATGCAGTTTGGATTTGGGTTAAACCGCTTGGCAAATTATAACAACAATACTGTCATTGAGGGTTTTAATGATAAAAACTCTATTATGAATCAGTATATTGATAATTCAAATGGTATTACCCCTGCTAATTTAAATAAATTTGACACATGGTTGGCATACGAAGCGTGGTTGATTGATTCACATCCTGTTTTAACCGGCAGCGATACTACTTCGTATAACTACACTAGCGACATTCAAAACGGTGGAATTCAGCAACGCAAAACAATAAATACCAAAGGCTCGATGAATGAATGGTATTTTGCATTGGGTGGCAATTATTCGGATAAACTTTTTATTGGTGCAACAATCGGATTGCCATATTTTAATTATAAGGAAACTTCTCAATACCACGAGGAAGATATCAATGATTCTATTACAGGATTTAAAAGTCTTTCGATAAACGATGATTTATCTACAAATGGTTCGGGAGTTAATTTAAAAGTTGGATTTATTGTTCGACCAGTAGAATTTATTCGTTTTGGTGGAGCAATTCACACACCAACATTCTTTTATAGAATAAGCGATACCTTCACACGTACAATAAAATCGAATGTAGATGAAGGAATTTTTGAAAATAAATCGGACGTGTTAGATTATAAATATGAAATCAATACTCCACTTCGTTTAATGGGAAATCTTGCTGTTTTGTTTAAAACTCATGGTTTTATTGGTGTTGATTATGAATTTGTGGATTATTCAAAAACTCGAATCAGAGCTTCAGATTATAATTTCTTTGAAGAAAACAATAATGTAAAAGCTAAATATCAAGCTCAACACATAATTCGTGTTGGTGGAGAATTAAATTTATCGCCCATGGCTATACGTTTAGGTTACGCATACTACACAAATCCATTCAAATCAGGAGTTAATGATGCTTCAAGGTCTTCAATTTCTGGAGGTATTGGTTTTCGTTCTGATAATTATTATATGGACTTTGCATGCGTTTATACAAAAGCAAAAGAGGATTACTACTTATATAGCCCTGTTTATGCAAATGCTACAAAACAAAGCATGAGTTCAAGTAATTTTATTTTAACTATGGGATTGAAATTCTAATATTTAAAATAGTTGCAAAATTAAAAAGCTGACATTTAATTGTCAGCTTTTTTTTTGTACTTTTAGATAATAATTTGAAATATTCGTTTATATGTTTACAAGAAACAACGGTAGAATTATATTGCTAATTATTGTCTTTCATTTGTTTAATAGTCATTTAGAAGCACAAGTTAAACCAATTGTGCTAAAAAAACAATCGCTTGGCAGACAAAAATTACTGGACGAACTTGACAGATTCACAAATAATCCAAAACTGAAATCTAGTATTTGGACATTTCAAGTTAAAAATATTAAAACAGGTGAAGTTATTGCCGAAAGTAATGCCGATAAAAGTATTAATCCTGCTTCGGTAATGAAAGCAATTACTACCGGGGTAGGCTTTATGACGCTAGGAGGTAATTATCGTTTTAAAACCGATATTTTATACGACGGTGAAATTATAGATTCAATACTAAATGGTAATTTGTATATTAAAGGATATGGCGATCCAACATTATGTTCTTCCAGATGGGCTTCAACGTCGGATAGTTCCGTTTTTAACACGTGGATTGATACCTTGAGAAATACAGGAATAAATAAAATTAATGGCAAAATAATAGCAGATGTGTCGTCGTTTGATTTACATCAGGTATCGCCAAATTGGCAATGGAACGATATTGGAAATTACTATGGAGCAGGAGTTTCGGCCATAAATTACAACGAAAATCTATACGTAGTATATTTTAAATCAGGAGCAAAAATTGGAGAAATCACTACTGTTGACTCTATCGTTCCACGATTAAAGTATGTTACAATATATAATAATGTAAAAACAGCTTCGGCTAATTCAGGCGATAATGTTTGTATTTATTCAAATCCTTTCGATAGAAGTTGTAGAATGGAAGGCACTATTCCGATTGTTGCATCAAATTTTGCTATTAAAGGTGCTATTCCGCAACCCGAATGGGTTTTAATGGATATGTTTGACTCTCTATTAAATATCAAAGGAATTGAAACTAATCGAGATTTTGGAGTAATTAAATACGGAGATTCAAAAGATACAACATTAGTATTAAAAAAAATCTTCACCAATGAATCTCCTTCGCTAACTTCTATCATTTCGATAACAAATAAATACAGTCATAATACATTTGCCGAAGCAATTTTTAAAAATATTGGAATGAGAAGATTGGGATTAGGCTCTTTTTATTCAGGCTCATCTTCGGTAATTGCAACCTTAAAATCACGAAAAATAAATACAGAAGGTATTCAAATAAGCGATGGTTGTGGATTGTCTAGGAATAATGCTTTGTCAGCTTCCTTTTTATGTAATTATTTTGCCTATTTATACTCTACTCCATTTTTTAAAACCTATTACGAAACCATGTCTGAAGCTGGCGAATCAGGAACTTTGCGGAATTTATTAAAAAATCAAAAAGGAGATATAAATATTCGTGCAAAAAGTGGAACAATGCAAGGAGTGAGGGCTTATGCAGGATATGCCAAAAATGCGAAAGGAGAAATGTTGTCTTTTGCAATAATAGTAAATAATTTTTCGGTAAAAAGCTCCGAAATTAGAGATATTATTGAAAAATTGATGCTTGCAATTTCCCAAAGTGATTAATTTGAAATAAACTGATTTTATTTCACAAATATTCTTGTTTGTAAAATAAAATTCCTAATTTAGAGCACTGAAACAATAAGAAATTAAACAACATTAAAATATAAAAACATGAACAACATTGATTGGAAAAGTTTAGCTTTTGGCTACATTAAAACAAATTACAATGTACGTTGCTATTATCGAAATGGCAAATGGGGCGAATTAGAAGTGTCTTCTTCGGAACAAGTTACCATGCATATGGCTGCTACTTGTTTGCACTATGGACAAGAAGCATTTGAAGGCTTAAAGGCTTTCCGTGGCAAAGATGGAAAAGTAAGAATTTTCCGCTGGCGTGAAAATTGGAAACGTTTAATTCACTCTGCACAAGGAATTATGATGGCAGAAGTACCAGAAGAAATTTTTAAAAAGTCTGTATTTGAAGCTATAAAGATGAATGAAGAATTTATCCCACCATACGGATCTGAAGGAGCTTTGTACATTCGACCTTTGCTTATTGGAACTGGAGAAAAAGTTGGGGTAAAACCATCGGATGAATATCTATTTATGGTATTTGTTACTCCTGTAGGACCATACTTTAAAGAAGGTTTCCGACCAGTGAAAGCCCAATTAGTAAAAGACTATGACCGTGCTGCACCGCTAGGAACTGGATCGTATAAAGTGGGTGGTAATTATGCTGCTAGTTTAAAAGCTGGAGAAAGAGCACACCAAGAAGGGTTTGCTACTTGCATTTTTCTTGAAGCAAAAGAGAAAAAATATATTGACGAAGCTGGTCCAGCTAACTTTTTCGGCATAAAAGACAATACTTATGTTACACCAGATTCTCCCTCAATTCTTCCTTCTATTACCAACAAAAGCCTACAAGCTTTAGCTGAAGATTTGGGGCTTAAAGTAGAAAGAAGACACATCCATATTGACGAATTGTCAACTTTTGAAGAAGCTGGAGCATGCGGAACAGCAGCTGTTATTTCTCCTATTGGCGAAATTACCGACAGAGATACTGGACACGTTTATAAATTTGGTAAAGACGGAAATCCTGGTCCATGGTCTACAAAATTATACGAAACCCTTAGAGGAATTCAGTATGGTGAAATTGCAGACAAACATCAATGGTGCGATTTCGTTTTATAAAAAACCATGTGTTTTATTACAAAAAAAAAGGATAGTTTAACCACTATCCTTTTTTGATAATAAAAAAGCGAGTACTAAAATAGAATATTTCTAAATTAGGAATGTAAAGAACATAATAAAATCAGAAGTGTTAGTTAATTAAAGCTATTGTTTCAATGTGTCTATTTTAGTTCTTTGAGTTGTGTCGCTATCAAAATAACTATTTGTTTTATCAATGAGGTTTTCTCGTTCAACTTCATGAATTGAATCGTCTATTCGTTGTTGTTTCTCGATTTCTTCTTGTGAAAGTCCGCACGAAAACAAAACTAAAGATAAACTGAAAAGGAATAAATATTTTTTCATAGATTTTTTTTTGCAATATTAATAATAAATGGTTTAACTTAAATTAAAAATTATGACTTTTATTTTAGAACAACTACCTTACGAAAAAAACGCTCTAGAGCCAATTATTTCGGCAAATACTTTAGAATTCCATTACGGTAAGCATCATCAAGCATACGTAAATAACTTAAATAATTTAATTGTAGGAACTGAATTTGAAAACGAAAAATGTTTAGAAGAAATTATTAAAAAGGCTAAAGGAGGAATTTTTAATAATGCTGCTCAAGTTTGGAATCACACTTTTTATTGGAATCAGTTTAATTTGAATGGAGAAAAACAACCAAAGGGTGAACTGCTTAAATTGATTAATGATAGTTTTGGTTCGTTTGACGAATTTAAACAAAAGTTTTCTCAGGCATCGGCTACTTTGTTTGGATCGGGTTGGTCATGGTTGGTAAAAAAAGCAGATGGCACATTGGCTATTACCCAAGAGAGCAATGCTGGTAACCCATTGGTAAAAGGAGATTTGCCCTTGTTAACTTGCGATGTTTGGGAGCATGCTTATTATTTAGATTACCAAAACAAACGTCCCGATTATATTCAAAAATTTTGGGAATTAGTGGATTGGACAAATATTGAAAAAAGGTTGAAGTAATAAGAATAAATGAACTGTTGGACTGTCAAACTGGCAGTCCAATTTTTTTAATGCTTAGTACTTGAAAATTTTATTGAGTTTTTCTTTACCTATAATACCAATAGCTTCGATAGCATCATCGTATTTATTAAAATAGATAAAAGACGAATAATTATTAATAGCAGCATTTACTTTGGGTTCTCCGTCCGAATTAATTTGTATGTAATATCTTGAATCAGCGGTACAATGGTCTAATTCGCAGTTTTTGTTGAAGTATTTTGCAATGTTAATTAAGTCGTTTATACAAAGCCATTTTTCGATATGATCAAGCGAAGTACAATTATTCCTATCTAGGTAAAGAGTAGTTTTATTTGATTTGATTTTTCCAAACATATCCACATACCAAGCAACTTGGTTGTGAAAAAGGAACTTCATGATTTTTTCAAAAGATGTCATGGTTATTCAGATTTAAAAATTTTTGTAATTTCACGAATATTCAGAATTTTAGTTGCGATAGCAAAAATAAATGATAAACTGACAAATAAGAATATTCCAATTATCCAGTTTGCAATAAAATATTTAAGCAGAATAAGCATTATTAAAGCACCAGCAATGAATCCTGAAAACTGAAGAATGTATTTCAAGTTTATATTAAATTTAAAAATTCGGATAGCCAAATACATTTGTAATCCAGCAGTAATAAATTGGGTTGCTAAACTTGCCCAAGCCGAACCAATAGCCATAAAATGAGGAATAAGAATTAAATTAGTCCCAATATTAAATACCATTCCCGAAGCAGCTACAATGTTTAATTGTCTCAAATTTCCGTTAGCTGTTAATAAGGAACCAAAAATATACGTGGTAGAAATTGCAACAAAACAAATCATTAGTAAACCAAAAATATACGACGATTGATTAAGTCGGGTGGAATAACTAATTATTGATTCCATTCCATGTTGCGGATAAAGCAGAGTCATAATTTCGAAACGATATGCAAAACAAGACATGGCAACAATTATAGCAGGAGTAATTAGTAAAATAATTGCCAGTTTTACAATTTCGCCAACGTGTTCTTTTTGTTTTATCATTTTTGAAAAAATAGGGAGTAATAAAACAGAAAAAAGGTACGCAATCATATTTGAGGCATCGAGCAAACGATAGGCAGAAGCGTATGTTCCAGATTGGTAGGCACCAACTCCTTCGGGTAAAATTCGTTCAATCATTACACTATCTATTCGATTGTAAAAGGACATAAGTAAAACCAACAAAGCATAAGGTAAGCTTTGCCGGATAACTACCATGTAAAATTTTGTATTCCAATATAAACGCGAAAAGCTTGCCTTACGAACTACAATTAAAAAGGCAATTACAGCGGTAGAGAAATATGCAAGTGTTTGAGCATAAACAAACCATTGGATGTCGAATGTAAAAGAGCTAATATTACCCCAAATCATTACTGAACAAAATCCTATCATTAAAAAGCGGTCGAGAACCGAAATAATGCTGTCGGTTTTAAACAGATGAAGTCCAGTGAGGTTTGAACGTAAATAAAGTACAAATGAAATCATTATTTGATTGAAAGCCAATATGTATAATAGTTTCATTTGGACGGCATTGTATCCAATTATATATCCAACACTAATGGTAACAATGCAATAAAGTAAACTCAGAAGTATTTTCATAACCAAAATGCCCGAAAAATATTTATTCAGAAGATGGTGATTTTGAGAAATATTTCGATTGTTGAAGTTGGTTAACCCAACATCTAAAAAAATATTGAATAAAAACGAAAAATTAAAAACGGCATAATAAAAACCATACTCTTCGGCTCCCACAAAATTTTGAACAGCACGATCGATGCCCAATATCCAGAATGGTTTTATTAAAAGGTTTAAAGATAATAGTAGGATGAGGTTTGTTAGAAACTTCTTTTTCATAGTAAAAAACGAGTTTACGAAATAGGAATAAAAAAGAAATTTTGCGATTTATGCAATGATGAGTTGTAATCGACAAGTTGTTTTTTTATCAAATTTTTACATGAATAGCCAAGATCATTCATTAATTTTATGCAGTTATCGCGGTTTATGTTTTCCCAAAGTTCGGTGTAAATGATTGGTTTATTAGCTTTAATTAAATTTTGTCCACCTTCTAAAACAAAATATTCAAAATTTTCAACATCCAGCTTAATGCCGCCAATTGGAATAGATTTTAGCTCTGTAATTTCGTCGAGTTTTTTAATTTCTACTAAAAACTTATCACCTTCGTTAAAATCTACCATGGTTTCGTGACAAACGTGGCTTAATCCATGAAGTTTAGTTTTTCCATCAACAGGTAAAACCATTTCAATTGAGCCATTTGTATTTCCTAAGGCAAAATTAAAAATTACTACATTTTTTAAAGAAAAGAATTTCACTATTCTATTCAATATCAATAAATTATCGGGTTGAGGTTCAAAGGCAAAGACTTTTTGATTTTTAAATTTACGCGATAAATAATAGCTCATAACGCCAATATTGGCTCCAATATCCAAAACCGATTTGTTTTCGG
Organism: Bacteroidales bacterium; assembly: GCA_038210985.1. Taxonomy (GTDB): domain Bacteria; phylum Bacteroidota; class Bacteroidia; order Bacteroidales; family WCHB1-69; genus JAQUGA01. The sequence goes on along the minus strand of JBBQWB010000021.1, from coordinate 15,187 downwards.
GTAATAAATTCAGAAAATATAAAAAATCTTTTTCTTTTTTCTGAAAACGCAAGGTGCGGATTATATATATAGCAAACAAAAACAGATAGTTATGATAACCAAAAATTTTTTGTAAAATTAATTTAATGCTGTTCTTCATTATTTTTTTGCATCTTTGTTGCAAATTTAGACATAATAGTTGAGCATAAAAATTTTTTATCAATTATTATCCCTTAAACCAGAATATGAAAATTGCAGTTAATACAAGGTTGTTGCTAAAAGGAAAACTAGAGGGTATTGGTTGGTACACCTTCGAATCTTTAAAACGTATTGTTGCAAAACATCCGGAGCATAATTTTTATTTTTTATTTGATAGACCTTTCGATACTTCGTTCGTTTTTGGAAAAAATGTAACGCCAATTGTGTTGCATCCCCAAGCACGACATCCAATTTTATTTTGGATTTGGTTCGAGATTTCAGTATTTAGATTTTTGAAAAAAAATAAAATCGATTTATTTGTTTCGCCAGACGGATATTTGTCGCTAAGAACCAAAATACCATCAATAGCTGTTATTCACGATTTGAATTTTGAACATTATCCTCAGGATTTACCTTGGTTGGTTCGACATTATTATCGATATTTTTTTCCTCGATTTGCAAAAAAAGCAAGTAGAATTGTTACTGTATCGGAATTTTCGAAAAAAGATATTATGGAGCAATACGGAATTAATTCGGATAGAGTAGATGCTGTGTATAATGGACGAAATCCAGATTTTAAGCCTTGTAACGATATTTTGCTCAACAAAAAAATTGAAATCTTATTAAAGGGTAGTCCATATTTTTTATTTATTGGGTCGTTACATCCTCGAAAAAATTTAGTCAATATGTTTTTGGCGTTTGATATATTTAAAAAAGAGAAGGATTCGGATGTAAAATTGTTAATTGTTGGAGAAAAAAAATGGTGGACAAAAAGCATAGCAGATGTTTTCGATTCGATGCAATTTAAAGAGGATGTGATTTTTGCAGGGCGTTTATTGCCTCAAGATTTGTGTAGGGTTTTGGCAGGTTCATTGGCATTGGTTTATGTTTCGTATTTTGAAGGTTTTGGTATTCCAATTATCGAAGCGTATGCTTGTGGAACGCCAGTTATTACTTCAAATGTTACGGCAATGCCCGAAGTTGCTGGAGATGCAGCCCTTTTAGTAAATCCTTTTTCGGTGGAGGAAATCTCAAACGCTATGTTGACCATATACTCGGATAAAGAGTTACGCCAAAACCTTATCGAAAAGGGATTTGAACAAGAAAAACAGTTTTCGTGGGATATAACTGCCGATGGATTATGGAATTCAATAATGAAATGTATAAATGAAAAAAATGGATAAAATAGCAGTGTTTCCAGGTTCGTTTGATCCAATTACAATTGGACATTTTTCGATTATAGAACGAGCATTACCTCTTTTTGATAAAATAATTATTGCAATTGGAGAAAATAGTTCGAAAACCTCTTTTTTTTCGATGGAACAAAGAAAAAAATGGATTGAAAAAATATTTAAAAACGAAACTAAAATTTTTGTTGAATGTTATTCGGGCTTGACGGTAGATTTTTGCGAACAAAAAAACGCAAATTATATCATTCGAGGCTTGCGAACGTCGATTGATTTTGAATTTGAACGAAGCATTGGGCAAAGCAATAGTAAATTAAATCCCAAAATTGAAACTATTTTCTTGCTTACACTTCCAGAGCATACTTTTATAACTGCAACAATTGTTAGAGACATTATTAAAAATGGTGGAAATGTAAAAGGCTTTGTCCCCCAAATTGTAGCGGATGATATACAGAATAAAAGATAACTTATTTCGTTAATTATTCATATCAAAATTTTATGGCTAAATATATTAGGTTAATTGCATTGTTTGGAATGATGATTTTTGTTAATCTTTTATTTTGTCAAACCAAAATAAATGTTAGAGCTTCGTTTGCGGGTTCACAAAAAATGCGAGTGCAAACCTACGATGATTTAATAAGTTATAAAATTAAAACCTTAAACGAAGTAACGCTCGATAGGATGGGGAAATTTGAATTTGATCTCAATATTCAAAAACCCACTTATCTTTTTTTTGTAATCAACTTCATAACTGGGCAATTAATGATTGAGCCTGGGAAAAAGTATGTTTTAGAAATGACAGTGGATTCAATTTATCAAAATCCTACCGAAATTTCGGTTCAAGATGTTCCAATGTGGATTGAAATATTGGAGCCTAAAACAGCTAACTTGATGAGCGATTTAACTAAAATGGAAGATATTATCGAAAATTTTCTATCGGTAAACAATCGATTTCAGCAAATCTATTTTTTGAAAAATAAAACAACCGTAGATAGCTTAAATTTAATCCTTCAAAAAGAGTTTAAATCAAACAATAATAAGTATTTACAGGTATATTTAAAATATCGTTTTGCTCAGGTCGATTACATCACTCGATCAAAAATGACAAAAGATTTATACGATGAATACATTAATGGGATTGAAATTCCGATAGATAATTTAGCATATATGCAGTTTTTCAACGATTTTTTTACTCGTTATATTCAAAGTGCAAATTCAAAAATACATAAAGATAAACTCTATGAATTAATCAACGAAAAACCGGATTACTTAGAATTGCTCGATTTTATTGGGAAAGATCCAATTTTAGTGAACGAAATTGTTCGTGAATTGGTGTTGATGAAAAATTTAGCCGAAATGTATAATGTTGACGAATTTAATCAAGACAACATTATAAAATTAATTTATCACTTGTCGCAAACAACTAAATTTGAAGAGCATAAACGAATAGCAACGAACATTATCGAAATGTTGGTTAAGCAAAAAACTGGATACAAACCCAAGGTTACCGATTTAAAAGATGTGTCGGGAAATACGGTTAGCATCGAAAAGTATAAAGGCAAGTTGTTATATATTCAATTTTTCAGTGTCGATTGCATCGATTGTATAACTGAATTATTTGCTATCCAAAAAGTAAAAAAAGATTTTGGAGATAAAATGAATTTTATTAGTGTTTCGATGGATGTTAATTCGGTAAAACTCTTTCATTTTATAAATAAATATACTCAATTTGACTGGCCCATACTAAGTTTTGGAAACAATTATGATTGGGTTGAAGCCTATGATATACATGCTTTTCCGGCACAAGTACTGTTAGACGAAAAAGGTAAAATAATATCGTTTCCAGCACCCATGGCAAGTGGCGAATTGTCGCGATTTTTATACGTTTATTTTATGGAAGATTACCGACGAAAACCAGTTTTTATTCCAGGTTCATCTATGGAACATGATAGTTTAAAGAAACCATAATTCTAGGATGATGATTTTTTTTGACAAAAAAAATCAGTAATTGTGTTTTATTTTTATGTAAGTTTGTAGGTTTTATAAAGAACACTTATAAACTATGGGAGCATATCAGATAGATATTGAAAAGGAACGTCAGGAAATTTTAAAGCGGTATAGAAAATTAGTTACATTACTTCGGAATAAAACTACTCCCGAACAGAAAAGGCAAATCCGTAAAGCATTTAATATTGCAGTTTCAGGTCATAAAGATATGCGCCGTAAAAGTGGCGAACCATACATTTATCATCCATTAGAAGTGGCTCGAATAGTAGTTGCGGATATGGGATTAGGCTCTAAGTCGGTAATATGTGCATTGTTACATGATTTGGTTGAAGATACAGATTGCACTTTGCAAGATATTAAAGAGCTTTTTGGGGATACGGTCGAAAAAATTATCGACGGTTTAACAAAAATAGAAGGCGTAATGGATATGCAAACACCTTCGATGCAAGCCGAAAATTTTAAAAAGATTTTACTCACACTTTCCGATGATATTCGAGTTATTTTAATAAAATTAGCCGATCGTTTGCATAATATGCGAACACTTGATTCAATGATTAATGAAAAACAATTAAAAATTGCTTCCGAAACGGCTTTTTTATATGCACCATTAGCTCATCGATTGGGATTATATGCGATGAAAAGTGAATTAGAAGATTTGTCGATGAAGTATATCGAGCCCGATATTTATCACAGTATTTCATCACTAATTATTAAAACAAAGGATGATCGCGACCGTTTTATCAACGATTTTATTTTTCCAATTAAAAAGATTTTAAAAGATGATAATATTGAATTTGAAATTGTAAGTCGAATAAAATCCGTTCACTCAATTTGGCACAAAATGAAAACAAAAGGAGTTCCATTGGAACAAGTTTTCGATTTGTTTGCCATCCGAATAATTATTGATTCGCCTATTGAAAGAGAAAAAGCAGATTGTTGGAAAATATACACTATTGTTACCTCCTTATACCGCCCTAATCCCGACCGTTTGCGAGATTGGATATCCATTCCTAAAGCAAATGGATACGAATCGCTTCATACCACAGTAATGAGTGGGAGCGGGAAATGGGTCGAAATTCAAATTCGCTCTCAACGAATGAACGAGATTGCCGAAAAAGGATACGCTGCACATTGGAAATATAAAAATTTAACTCAAAAAGAACAAAATTATGAAGCTGGCTTAGACGAGTGGTTGTCTAAAATTAGAGATATCTTAAAAAATAATGAAGGTACTGCCCTCGACTTTTTGAGCGATATTAAACTAAACTTATTTTCGGAAGAAATATTTGTGTTTACTCCTGCCGGAGATATGAAAACACTTCCAAAGGATTCGACTATTTTAGACTTTGCATATAACATTCATACGGACCTTGGCAACAAATGTATTGGTGCAAAAGTAAATTATAATTTAGTGCCATTAAGCTATGTTTTAAGAAGTGGCGAGCAAGTTGAAATTATTACATCAAAAGTTCAAAAACCTAAAAATGAGTGGCTCGACTACGTGGTTACTTCAAAAGCACGCGACCGAATAAAAGAAGCAGTTAAGATTGACCGAAAAATGCAAGTTGAAGAAGGCAAAGTTAGATTTGTTAAATTGCTTTCCGAAAACAATGTAACTTATTCCGATGGAACGGTTACAAGTATTGCTCAAAGGATGGGATTTAAGTCGCAAAGTGATTTCTTGTACAATTTGAATCAAGATGAAGTAAGTATTTCAGAGCTTAAAAAATACATCGAAAATAAAGAGGGGAGAAGGTCGTTTATGGATTATATAACCCTTCGTCCACTTATAAAATGGCGTTCAACAAACAAATCCTTAGACGAGGTTCTTACAAAACAATTAAAGAGTAATCCCGAATCCTTGGTTTTAGACGAGGATATTGATCAAATAAAATATAATATTTCGAGTTGCTGTAACCCAATTCATGGCGACCAAGTGGTTGGATTTATTACCGATAAAAACAATATCGAAATACATCGAACAAATTGCCAAGAAGCCATTAAAATGATGTCTCAATTTGGAAATAGAATAGTAAAAGCGAAGTGGAGAAACCACGAAGGGGTATCTATTTTAACTGGAATAAAAATTAATGGAATCGATAGGAAAGGACTTGTAAAAGAGATTACCGATTTAATTTCGGGACAATTAAATTTGAACATGCGTTCGGTAAATTTTGAAAGTAGTGAAGGTGTTTTTGATGGAATTGTTATGGTTTACGTTCAAAATTTAGAAAACTTAAATGAATTAATTTCGGAACTTAAAAAAATAAAAGGAATAGATAAAGTAAACAGAATCAATTCGTACAAGCTGTAAAAAAACGTTTTAACAAAATTAAATTTATTTATACCAATGATAAATTAAATTTTTATTGTAAATTTAAGCCAACAATATAATGCATAATTGTCATGAAACAGAATGAAAGTGTTGATTTTGAAAGTGTTAAGAAATATTTCACTCAGTTTCTCGGATTAAAAGGTCATCGCAAAACCCCCGAGAGATATATGATTCTGAAAGAAATATACTCAACAGACGAACATTTTGATATTGAAACATTATATATCAGAATGAAAAACAATAAATATTTGGTCAGTCGAGCTACTCTTTACAATTCGATTGAGTTATTTTTGGAAAGTGGTTTAGTTAAAAAGCATATGTTTGATAAAAATTATGCTCAGTACGAAAAATCCTTTAATTTTCGACAACACGACCATTTAATATGTACCGATACGGGCGAAATATTTGAATTTAGCGATCCACGTTTACAATTAATCAAGGATGCAGTTGAGAAATTATTCAACGTTAAAATTACGCATCACTCGTTAACGTTTTATGCACGCAAAGAAGATTCTAAAGATAATATTTAAATTTAAGAAACTTAATTTTTAAGACATGAAGGTAGATGTTTTATTGGGATTACAATGGGGCGATGAAGGGAAAGGTAAAATTGTGGATGTGTTAACACCCAACTACGATATTGTTGCACGATTTCAGGGCGGACCCAATGCTGGGCATACTTTAGAATTTAATGGTAAAAAATTCGTTTTAAATACAATTCCTTCCGGAATTTTTCGCCCAAATACTGTTAATGTAATTGGGAACGGAGTAATTATTGACCCACATATATTAATTAATAAAGAAATAAAAAATCTTAAATCCGAAGTGGATGTTAAGGCATCCTTAATAATATCCAAAAAAGCACATCTAATTATTCCAACGCATAAACTTTTAGATTATGTGTATGAAACTTCAAAAGGTGATAAAAAGATAGGATCAACTTTAAAAGGGATTGGACCTACATATACCGATAAAGCTGCCCGAAACGGAATTAGAGTTGGGGATATTCTTAAACCCGATTTTTATCAAAAATATCAGGATTTAAAACAATCTCACTTAAGGTTAATTAAATCGTATTCGGTTGATTATAGAGATGTAAGTTTTGATGGATTGGGATTTGACGACTATGAGTTAAATTGGTTTTCGGCTATCGAAGAACTGAAAAGTTATTGTTTAGAAGACACCGAATATTATCTAAATAATGCTTTAAAACAAGGCAAACGAATACTTGCCGAGGGTGCTCAAGGCACATTATTGGATTTAGATTTTGGTTCCTATCCATTTGTAACTTCATCGAGTACAATTTCAGCTGGAGTTTCAACTGGACTGGGAATTGCTCCTAATAAAATTGGAAAAATATTTGGAATAGTTAAAGCTTATTGTACTCGTGTTGGTTCAGGACCTTTTCCTACAGAATTGTTTGATGAAACAGGCGATAAACTTCGAAATATTGGACATGAGTTTGGTTCCACAACTGGTCGCTCAAGGCGATGTGGTTGGTTAGATATTCCAATGTTGAAATATTCGTGCATGTTAAATGGGGTTACCGATTTAATTATGATGAAAGTGGATGTAATGAATGATTTTGAAACAATATCGGTTTGTGAGAAGTATAAATTGGAAGATGAATTAACCGAACAAATTCCATTTGATATTAATATGCCAATTAATCCACAATATATCGATTTTAAAGGATGGTTAACTACCATTAAAAAAGATAATATGCCTGAACAATTAAAATCGTACATTAATTATATAGAAACAAAAACCGAATTGCCCATTTCGATATTATCGTATGGACCGGATAGAGAAGAAACTTTAATTTTAAAATCTTGGTAATTTAAATCATAAATTTATGACACAAAAAATGTATTTTCAAAGAGGAATAATGTCCATTATAGTTTTGGCATGTATTCTATTCCTAAATACTTCGGTATCATTTGCCCAAAAAGTTAAAACTTCCGATGTGCCTGACGTAGTTCAAGAGTCACTTATGCGTGAACATCCCATGTCTAAGCTTAAAGAATGGGTTATTGAAGATAAATTATATGTTGCATTTATTATTGAAGATGGTGTAAAAGGTAAAGTTTATATCAAGTCGGATGGCGAGTGGGAAATTTCAAAATTTGAAACTCCAGTTAGAGAAATGCCAGCAAAAATTACCGATTATATAAAATTGAATTATCCTAATTTTATAATTTCCGAATCGAGTTATGCTCAAAATGCGAAGGACAAAACTTTTTATTATATTGAAGTAAAACGCACAGGAATTGGTGCAGGGCTTCCTTCAAAGCTAAAGTTTTCGACGATTGGTGATTTAATTAATAGAGAAGATCCTCCAGGATTTACGATTCAAGAAACAGCTTCGGAGGATGAAATTCAAAAAAATAAACGCGTAGCAACCAACCCAGATGCTGTTCCAAAAGAAGAAAAAACAAAAAAGCCAGAAAAGAAATTACCAGAAGATTTAATAAGTGAATCTTCGGTTCCTGCACCTGTTAAAAAAACCTTTGATAAGCGATTTATGCGTGCCGAAAAAGTTCAATGGTTTCATAGGGAAGGAGATTCTATTTACAATGTGAAATGTGTTTTTAGGGAAATTAGCAATACAGTTAAAATAGCTGAAAGTGGAGCTTGGGTTGAAACACGTTCAGAAATGAAAGAAGAAACTTTATTTGCTTCAGTTAAAAAATACCTTTTAAATAATTTTAAAGGGCACAAATTAGTTTATGCTGATAAAATTATTCGTGCCGATAAAAACAATGGTTATTCGGCAATTATTTACGAAAAAGCCAATATAAAAGATAAATATGAAACAAAATTAATTTTTGACAAATCAGGGAAAATTTTAAAAACAATTTATCCTCAAATTACCGATACTTCAAATGACCCAAAGCAGTCATCCCTCGATAAAAAGTTTTCACAATCGTATGATTCAAATCAGGACAACTTAAAAGATGGTGACGAAAAAATGAAAAACAGTGAAGTAAAAGAAAAAGAGCTGCCAAGTCCTATTACAAAATATTGTGCTGCAAATTATCCTGGTTTTAGAATTAAAAAATCCTATTTTGTTGAAGATGCTGATTTAGGAAATGTGTATCAATTAAGAGTTCAACGCGATGGTATAAATCAGCCTTATGTTGATTTGTATTTTGATAAATTTGGAAATTTTATTCGTTCGGAAGATGGTAATGGGGTTGAGAAAACGGTTGAAGCTGTGATTGTTGAAGATACTCAAATGCCAACTACATTGGTTGTTCCCGATACTGTAAAAAAAGCCTTTGCTGTAAAATTCCCAAAAATTACGAGCATTCGTTGGGAAGAAGTGGACGAAGGTTTTGAAGGTTCATTTGACGATAAAAAAGGCGTTCAAAAAGTAATGTTTACGCCAAATGGAACATGGGTTTATTCGGCAAATCAAATGAATCCTGAGAGTGTTTCGGAAATCATCAAAAATGATATTAAAAAGAATCACGGAAAAAAAGTAGAAATTACAAAAGCATGGATTGTTAAAAAGAGCGATAAAAAAACATATTATAAAATTGAGATAAAGAATAAAAAAACTAACGAAGACGAAGTTTTAGAATATACTAACTCGGGTAAATTAGTTGGCGAATAAGTGTTTTGAGCTTATGGAAGAATTAATTTTTGCTACACAAAACAAACATAAAATTGAAGAAATAAGAAATGTTGTTGGTGATTTCTTTGATATTATCTCACTTAATGAACTAAATTATTTTGAAGAAATTCCGGAAACTGGATTAACTTTGAAAGAGAATGCTCTTCAAAAGGCAAGTTTCGTACATCAGCTTTTCAATATCAACTGTTTTGCCGATGATACAGGTTTAGAAGTTGAAGCATTAAACGGAGAACCAGGCGTTTACTCTGCCAGATATGCTGGCGAAGGAAGAAGTTTTGAAGACAATATGAACAAAGTTTTAGAAAAACTGGATGGAAAATCAAATCGAAAAGCTTGTTTTAAAACAGTTATTGCTTTAATAATGAATGGGCAGCAATATTTTTTTGAAGGCGTTGTGGATGGAGTTATTTTAAAAGAGAAAAAAGGAAAGGTCGGGTTCGGATACGACCCAATATTTCAACCAAATGGATATGATTTAACTTTTGCACAAATGAATTTAGATTTAAAAAATCAAATAAGTCATAGAGCTAAAGCCACAAAAAAATTAATCGATTTTTTAAAAAGATAATGAACTTATGGTTTATTATCAAAATAACATAATATCTTTGTAATCCAAAACACAAAAAAATGAAATCAATATCAAAATTAATTTTAGCATTAGTATTTTCGTTTACATTTTTTTCTTGCACCAAAGAAGACGTTAAAAATGAGCCGTTACCAGTTGTTTCTAATCCCGAATTTACCGCATGGACACAAAGTGAGATAGATTTAATTATGGCAGGCGATTCGGCAGAGCCAATGAGGGTGCTCCTTACAACAAATTTAGAAGATTCGTTGTTTTTAAGAAAGCTTTCGGTGAAAATTAAACCAAACCCTAACGACCCGATTTTAAAACGATTACAACAGCGAATGTTGGTTACTATGAATGTGGAAGGTGGCGTTGGAATTGCTGGACCTCAAGTTGGTATAGGTAGAGATGTTTTTTGGTGCAAAAGGTTTGATTTGGATGCTAAACCTTTTCAGTTTATTGTGGATCCTATTATTAATTTTTATTCGGTTAAAACCGTTGTTTTTCCATATGATGGTTGCTTATCGGTTCCTAATACAAATGGTGCAACACGCCGACATTCGAGTATTTTTATAGAGTATTACAACGAACTTGGAGTAAAGGAATATAATATTTTGGAAGGATATAGCAGCACAAGTTTTACCGCTATTTGTTTTCAACACGAGTTTGACCATTTAAGAGGGGTTTTATTTACAGATAGAATAAACACTAATTGATTTTTTGTGATTTATCTAACTCTCAATTTTTGACCTTGACGAATCATTGTTCCTTTAATATTGTTTAATTGTTTAAGGCGTGAAATTGTTGTCTTGTTTCGTGAAGCAATAACCGATAGAGATTCTCCTTTTTTAACTACTACCCACTTAGCTTTTTTTGCTTCGGCTTTCATTGCCGATATTTTATGCATATAATCAAAGGTATTCTTTGATATTGCAAGAGTATCATTATTTAATCGGTATGTATCAAAGTTAATAATATCGAGAGGGTTAATAGCAACACCTAAATATCGTAATTCGTAATGAAGGTGGCTTCCACGAGACCTGCCAGTGTTGCCGCCAAGACCAATAGGAGCACCAGCTTTAATAGTATCCCCACTGGACACAAACCTTGACTTTAAGTGTGCATATAGCGTTTCTAATCCGTTTTCATGCCTAACCACGACAACGTTGCCGTATGATTTGCTTAATTTTGTAATGCGAACTATTCCATGAAAAGCATTTACTACTGTATCTCCAGTATTCAAATTAACATCAATACCATAATGAAATCGCCGTTTTCGCCAACCAAAATTAGAGGTAACAACTCCTTTAAAAGGGTGAACATAATCATCGTTTGTATTTGCTAGCAAAAGATATGTTGTGTCAGTTTTAGTTGAAAAATCGTATTTTGGGTAATGAATTTGTGTAGAATCCCATCCCGAATACATGGTAAATCCAACTAACTCTATTTCGTCAGATATGTCTAAAATGGAATCCGTAAAATCCGAAAAAAAATAATATCCTAACGAATCCACAAAATATAATTGAATATTTGAGAGATCAATGCTGTCATTTGTGCTTTCGTAAACAATAAAACTATCACTTGCTTGCGTTATTTGTGAAAACAACTTGCAAGTAAAACAACTTAATATTATAAAAAATAAAACTATCTTATGCTTCATTCAGTAATTTTAGAAGAAACAAATATAATTATTAACCTATTAGAGAGAAAAAAAATATAATTAATTTAGGATTTTATAAAGAAAATTAACACTAAAAATAAAATTTACGAAAAGTTTTACAGTAAAAACTATTAAAATTAAGTCATTATAAATACCATGATGTTTTGTAAAACACATATAATCAATTTTATAAAGATTAATTTGTTAATAAAAAAATGTTTTTTTTGCTTTGTTTTAATAAATCACTACTTTTGTTCAAATAATTTTGTAACTAAATTTTATTTGTGCCGTAGAAAATATTATAATTAAAATTCAATAATAATTGTTTTAATAATAATTTTAGTATATTTGAAGTCTTGTTACGTTAATATTTAAAGATAATTATACAACATTCACTATGAAGTATTCGAAGAAATGGGTTTTATATGTATTGGTTTTTCTGATTGGATTTCCTGGAGTCAGCTTATTCCAATCTTGTAAAAATCCTTCATACAGAAATTATCGAAAGGTTGTTAAAAAGAAAAGGATTAAACACGCTAAACGTTACAAAGGAAAGTATCAGCGTAAATTACGAAGGTCAACTGTTCCGATTCATAATAAATATATTCTTAAAAACAAACGGAAAACCAACATTCACTACTAGTGATTTGAAAATATTGAAAATAAAAAAACGCTCAAAGTTGAGCGTTTTTTTATGGTATAATCAATAATTTCGTAATCGAATTATTTTTAAATAGCAATTTTACAAAATAAGTTCCACTAGGAAGATTCTCAATATTAATAGAGCCGAAACATGATTTTATAGATTCAGCATGCAAAAGTTGACCATTTAATGAATAAATTGTTGCTTCTTGAATTTCTGAATCAGAATTTAAAAACATAAAAGAATTAGAAACTGGATTTGGATATATTGAAATATTGGTCGAAAACTCTTCTTTTATAAAAGTATTTTCACTATTATTAATTACACCAATAGCGTCTAAGTCAAAGCCACAACTATTAAATGGTGTGGGCCAAGATTCGTTAATAATATTTCCATGACTATCTGTGGTTGCAAATGGAGGATTAATGGATCCAATTACATCAATTATTTTAACAAAACGAATATTATTTTTATGAAGTAATTCGTTTTCTGTAATTTCGTCCAGATTAAAAGGAGTGCCAAATAAAACACGATATTTACCAGCTAAATTGTTTATTTTAGTAGCATCTGTAGCTCCAAATCCAGGAGTTTGAGTTTGTGTTTGAGTTAAAGATGTGGCTGGAAAACGAAAATAATTAATACCATCGCTGCTTACTTCAACAAAAGCAAATTCTAAAAAGGAATCATTTAAAGCATTTTCAAAAACTGCAAAGTCCCAACCGATCCCATTTGCAATAGGAGGGTTAAATTCTAGAATTGCAATTCCCGAATCGCCTAAACTTAATACTTGGTTATCGGCTTGACCAACTGCCCAGTTTTCTTCTCCGTAGGAAGCATAAGCACTTTCGTTGTATTCAAAACTTGGATCGGAAATGTTCACGTGTCCTCGATAAATTGTACATTGGCTTGCCCATGAAATAAAGCAATTGCTATCGGCAGGAATTGCAGTTGAACCAATTTGACCTGCAGGTGGTGCAAACTGTGCGTGCGAATTTAAACACATTAAAACAACAATAAAGAAATTCAATACTATTTGTTTCATCTCTATTCTTTTATAAATAATTCCTGTGTTTTATATCCTTTATTTTCGATTTGAAGGATGTAGCTCCCTTTTGCAAGCGACGAAATGTTGATTTGATTTTTTGCAAAAAGATTAGTGGTAGTTTGGAAAACTATTTCACCAGTTAAATTTAAAACTTTCACCACCGAATTTTTTTCATCTGTATTAAAATTTATAAAATCTATTGCAGGGTTTGGATAAATAGAGATTCTGTTTTTTGTATTTCTCACAATGTTAGTATGTAAGTCAGCTGGAGTTGCATCTTCGGGTTCCAAAAGTGGATTATAATCTTCGTCAACATCGGTATATGATAAACCAATAACGGTATTGTTTTGGAGTGTTTCACTAATGCCCCAATTTGTAACCCAAATAAAATTTGTTAATGTAAAACTAGACCAATAGTATGGATTTCCGCCAATTCCACTATGGTTAAAATAGATAATATCGTTTAAAAAACCACCATCAAGGTTTACTGTTATGTGGTAATCGTCGATAGCTATTTCATTCATCATTTGTTCGGCAGTAATGGTGTCTGCATCAAAGCGATAACCCCAAGTAAAACATTGTGGATTTGTATCGTCGTTAAAATCGACTACTAAATATGCCGATTTGCTTCCTGTCCCTGTCCAAAATGCAATGTTTTCGGTGTTTAAAACAAAAGGTTTTGAAGCAGGATCTGGATTTTCGGGTGAAGTAATTGGATTGTAACTTGCATCAACGTCTGTATATGAATTGCCAAAAATCATGCTGTCCGAAAGAACTTCACTATATCCAGAATTCGTTCCCCAAAGATTATGTATTAGTGTAAAAGTGGACCAATAATAGGGAGAGTCGCCAACTCCTGAATGCGAAAGATAGTTGATGTCGGAGAGAAATCCTCCATTTAAAACAATGCTTAAGTTAGTGTCGTTGGCAACAATGTCGTTAAGCATGTTTTGAGCGGTGATGTTGTCGCCACTGAACCGATATCCCCAAGCATAGCTTTCGATGGCTGAGCCATCGTTAAAATCGATAATAAGCATGGCTACTTTTGAGCCAGAACCAGTCCAGAATTTAATTTTACTAAAATCAGGATTTTGAGCAAAACCAACAGAGAGTAGTAATAAAAGCACGCAAGAAGAAATTAGTTTTTTCATTTTAGAATAATTAGGTTAATAATAAATTTTATTACTATCCTTCAAAACTTATGGAAATGTTTGCAAAATGGCAACATTTCATGCCTTTCACCCCGAAAGCTCTGAAGTTTAAATATAAAAGCAGGTCTTCTGACTTGTCCTCTTTTTGGCAGCCTTCCCATTCCAGTTTTTGGAACAGTGGCATTGAAGATGCCAAAAAGTTTTTAAGGACTTACAGCAGCGGGTACTGTTTGGGATTTTCACCCAATTCCCTTTTCACCGGTTGCCCGGAACTTTTTCGTTGCAAAACTATTAAAAAAAAACGGTTAAAAAAACTAATTGCTAGAAATTAATCCAAAACTCACTTCTTTTGTATGGAAACTATAATATCATAATTCTACAAAGAAATGTTACACAGTTCGCCGCTGTTCGCTAAAGCGAATGCACAGTGTTTCACAGTGAAAAACAGTTTTCGCTGCAACGAATAAAAGCTTACAGTTGTCATGCATCCGCCAGTGGTCGGAGAAACGTAGTGGAGCGTTGGCATCTATTACGTTATTTGATTCCTCACTACGTATCGGAATGACAAATCGCTAGGGTAAACGACAATTGCTTAGCCGCAGATTAATGCAGAGAAAAATCTTAAATGAAATCTTATATATCTTATCACTGTTGTCCGATATAAATTTTGACATCTGTTGTATGATGTTGTATAACAAGCTAATAGGTAAAATGAAGGAAGGTAGGGTTTGTTTTTGTGTATTTTAAAAATATGGATTTTCCGCAATTTATTGC
>JBBQWB010000020.1:0-36711 GCA_038210985.1 Bacteroidales bacterium | reverse complement strand
GATTAACAGCCTGATTCCTATGGTAAGCTACAAATTATCACGCTGTCATTAACCCTTTATTTCCAAATTTTTGTATGAAGTCTCGGAATGACAAATCACTGGGGTAAACGATAATGTTTTTAACCACAGGAAAATTCAAAGAAAAACATTAAATAAAGCCTTATATTTCCTATCTGGTTAAAAAAAGGACATGTTTTAAATTGAATATAAAGTAGTTTTTGTATATTTACTGATTGATAATTACGATTAAAAAACAAAAAAACAACAATATGAAAGATTTAAAAAACTACATTTCAGAAAATCAAGAAAGATTTTTATCTGAACTTTTCGAGTTAATTCGAATTCCTTCGGTGAGTGCAAAAAGCGAACACAAAGAGGACATGGTGAAAACAGCAGAACATTTAAAAAAGACATTATTGGCTGCTGGCGTTGACAAAGCCGAAGTAATGCCAACCGATGGAAATCCTGTTGTTTACGCCGAAAAGATGATTAATCCTAATGCTCCCACTGTAATTGTTTATGGTCATTACGACGTTATGCCCGCCGAACCTTTCGAGTTGTGGGAAAGTCCACCATTTGAACCCGAAATAAGAGACGGAAAAATATGGGCACGTGGTGCCGATGATGATAAAGGTCAGTCGTTTATGCATATAAAAGCATTTGAATATCTTGTAAAAACGAATCAATTACCTTGCAATGTAAAATTTATGATTGAAGGCGAAGAAGAGGTTGGTTCTCCTAGTTTAGGTCCTTGGTGTGCAAAACACAAAGAGCTTTTAAAAGGCGATATTATTTTAGTATCCGACACTGGAATGATTTCTCCTGAAATTCCTAGCATCACCACAGGATTGCGTGGTTTATCGTATTGGCAAGTAGAAGTTACAGGACCAAATCGCGACTTACACAGCGGTTTATTTGGTGGAGCAGTAGCAAATCCAATTAATGTTTTGTGCAAAATGATTGCTTCTATGCAAGATGAAAAAGGGAAAATAACAATTCCAGGATTTTACGATGATGTAATGGATGTTTTGGCAGAAGAAAGAGAATTGCTTGGCAGAGCTCCTTTTAATTTAGACAACTATAAAAAAGCCATTAATATTGCCGAAGTTCAAGGAGAAGAAGGATATACAACTTCGGAGCGTACTGGAATTCGTCCATCGTTTGATGTGTGCGGAATTTGGGGCGGTTATCAAGGCGAAGGTGCAAAAACTGTTTTACCATCAAAAGCATACGCAAAAGTTTCTACTCGCTTGGTACCTCATCAAGACAATGAAAAGATATCCATACTATTTAAGGAACATTTTGAAAGCATTGCACCAAAATCCGTAAAAGTTGTGGTTACTCCACTTCATGGCGGACAAGGCTACGTTTGCCCCATCGATTTACCAGCGTATAAAGCTGCCGAAAAAGCATACATTGAAGTATTTGGCAAACGACCAGTTCCAGTTCGCAGTGGCGGAAGTATTCCAATTATTTCGGCATTTGAAGAAATTTTAGGAATAAAATCGGTACTTATGGGTTTTGGTTTAGAATCCGATGCAATTCACTCACCAAACGAAAATTTTCCAGTTAACAATTTCCTAAAAGGAATTGAAACCATACCTTATTTTTATAAATATTTTGCCGAAATTATGGCAAAGTAAATTGATTTATCAAAAAAGAGAGGCTGAACAAAATTTGTTCAGCCTCTCTTTTTTTAATTGTCTGCTTGCAAACACTACATGTAACTTTCGATTGGTTCGCAGGTACAAACCAAATTACGGTCTCCATAAGCATCATCAATACGAGTTACAGTAGGCCAATATTTGTCGGAATGATGCATTGGATATGCTGCTTTTTGACGAGTATATGGCATTGTCCATTCATCTGCAGTAACCATTGCGGCAGTGTGAGGAGCCTTTTTAATGAGATTTACCTCTTTATCAACTTTTCCCTCTTCAATATCCCGAATTTCCTGACGAATAGAAATCAGTGCATCGCATAAACGATCAATTTCGCTAAGTGGTTCGCTTTCGGTTGGTTCTACCATTAATGTTCCGTGAACAGGAAATGCAACGGTTGGAGCATGAAATCCATAATCCATCAATCGTTTTGCAATATCCGATACCTGAACTCCTGTTGGAATGCTAAATTCGTTGCAATCCATAATAAATTCATGTGCACAAAAACCATTTTTTCCGGTATATAATATTTTGTAATGTTCTCCAATTCGTTTCATCATATAGTTGGCATTTAAAATTGCCATTTTTGTTGATTGGGTTAATCCATTTTCACCAAGTAAACGAATGTAACCGTACGAAATTGCAGCAACTAATGCACTGCCAAACGGAGCAGCCGAAACGGTACTGCCGAATTTTCCACCAGTTGATAACATCGGATGATTTGGCAAGAAATCGACTAAATGTTTCGCTACACCAATTGGACCAACTCCCGGACCGCCGCCACCATGAGGAATTGCAAATGTTTTGTGTAAATTTAAATGGCAAACGTCTGCTTTCATATAACCGGGTGAAGTTAATCCAACTTGAGCATTCATGTTTGCACCATCCATATAAACCTGACCACCATATTGATGAATGGTGTCAATAATATCCAAAATTGCTTCTTCAAAAACACCATGAGTGGATGGATACGTAATCATTATACCTGCCAATTTTTCTTTGTTTGCTTCTGCTTTTTCTTTTAAATCGACAAGGTCAATATTTCCGTTTTCATCAGATTTTACAATCACAATATCCATTCCTGCCATTGCAGCACTTGCTGGATTAGTTCCATGAGCCGAAGAAGGAATTAAAAGCAAATTACGATGATCATCCCCGCGACTTAAATGATAAGCACGAATAACCATTAAACCTGCATATTCGCCCGAAGCTCCTGAATTTGGTTGAAACGAAACCGCTGCAAAACCAGTAATTTCGGATAAATCTTTTTCCAATTCCGAAAACATTCGCAAATAACCTTGAGCTTGATCAATAGGAACAAATGGATGAATAGCTCCAAATTCTGGCCAACTTAAATAAAATAATTCCGCAGCAGCATTTAGTTTCATCGTACAGCTTCCTAGTGGAATCATCGCTCTGTTTAAGGATAAATCTTTAATTTCAAGAGATTTTATATATCTCATCATTTCTGTTTCAGAATGAGATGTGTTAAAAACTGGATGTGTTAAAAATTCAGTTTTACGATGTAAGTCGGATGAAATACTATTCATTGTTCCACAATACGAAGGATCGCAAACGTATGCATCGTAAGATTTTCCAATTGCTTTTGCAAAAATCTGAAGGATTGTATTAATATCTGCTAAAGCGGTAGTTTCGTCAATGCTAATTCCAATATGATTTTCGTTCAAATAATTAAAATTCATTTTATGCATTAAAGCATCTTTGCGAATATTATCTATGGAAACATTCTTAGGAATTTCAATTGAAAGAGTATCAAAAAAGGAGGTATTACTTTGTTTGAATCCGAGTTTTTGGATTTCTTCGTTTAATACGCAAGTAAGAATATTTATATGACGTGCAATTTGTTTAATGCCTTTTTGTCCGTGATATACAGCATACATTCCGGCCATAATTGCCAATAAAGCTTGAGCAGTACAAATATTGGAAGTAGCTTTTTCGCGTTTAATGTGTTGTTCGCGGGTTTGAAGAGCCATGCGTAATGCTCTATTTCCCTGAGCATCAATTGAAATACCAATAATTCGACCAGGAATATTACGTTTAAACTTTTCAGTGGTAGCTAAATATGCTGCATGAGGACCACCGTATCCCATTGGAATACCAAACCGCTGAGTTGTCCCAAAAACGGCATCTGCACCCCATTCGCCAGGAGGAGTTAAAAGTGCTAAACTCATCAAATCGGCAGCAACTCCAACCAACACATTGTGAGTGTGGGCTTCGTTAACAAGCTGTTTGTAATCCATTATATTTCCAAATTTATTTGGATATTGGATAATCATTCCAAAATAACAATTTGAAAGGTTTATTTCCGAAACTTTGCCAATTTTTAGATTAATTCCAAGAGGAATAGCCCTGGTTTTTAAAACTTCGATGGTTTGATGAAACACGTCTTCGGACACAAAACAAGTGTTGCAATTAGATTTTACTTGCTCACGGGTACGACTATTGAAAAACATCACCATCACTTCCGCAGCGGCAGTTGATTCGTCTAAAAGCGATGCGTTGGCAATAGGCAAAGCAGTCATATCTGCAACCATGGTTTGAAAATTTAACAAAGCTTCCAAACGACCTTGCGAAATTTCGGCTTGATAAGGAGTGTACGAAGTGTACCAACCTGGATTTTCAAGAATATTTCGCAAAATAACACCTGGTGTTATGGTGTTGTAATATCCCAAACCAATATAAGATTTGAAAATTTTATTTTCGGAACCAATTTGCTTAATTAAATTCAAATATTCCCACTCGTTTAATCCTTTTTCAATATTTAGTTTTTTAGGAAGACGAATAGATGACGGAACGGTTTTGTCGATTAATTCATCCAAAGAATAAACACCAACGGTTTTAAACATTTTTTCAAGCTGTTCGTCTCTTGGTCCGATATGCCTGCTTGTAAAGTTATCTGTAATCATTTCAAGTACTTTTGATTAATTGTTGCTTTTTGTTGAGCAAACTTACAAAAAAAGATTTGTTACAGCTCAAGAAGCAATTATTTTATTTTTATTCCTTAAACTTTTATAATTGATTGTACAATTTAGATTAAGATATCTCACAAGACTATTTATCTGATTAAAAATGTGTAATTTTGCGAAGTATTTAGTTGTTTTAAAATGGAAAAAGAGATAGAAAAAGAGCAGGCAGTAATAAAAATTGATGTGGATGAATTAATCCATTCAAAGAATCCTAAACTGAAAAGTCTTTTACCTCGTTTTATTATTAACTATCTAAAACGAATCATTCATCAAGACGAAATCAACGATTTTTTAGCCAATCACAAAGATACATTTGGGATTGATTTTGCCGATGAAGTTATAAACTTATTTCGAACAAAAATTAATATTGTAAATCCCGAAAACATTCCATCGGAAGGTCGTTACATTGTTGCCTCAAATCATCCACTTGGAGGTTTAGATGGCATTGTTTTAATAAGTACTTTTGGAAAAAAACGGAAAGATTTATTTTTTCCAGTTAACGACCTTTTGCTCTATTTGCAAAACTTAAACAATATTTTTATTCCAATAAATAAGCATGGCAAAAATTCGACTGAAGGTGTTCGTCAAATTAATCAAGCTTTTGAGTCGGATGCCTTAATCTTGTATTTTCCGGCTGGATTATGTTCGAGAAAGCAAAAAGGGGTAATTTGTGATTTGGAATGGAAAAAAACGATTGTATCGAAAGCTAAACAATATAAACGAGACATTATACCTGTATATTTTGAAGCCCGCAATAGTAATTTCTTTTATAATTTGGCAAATCTTCGAAAACGATTTGGGATAAAAGCAAATATTGAAATGTTGTATTTATCGAACGAAATGTATAAACAAAAGGATCAAACATTTACGATAACCATTGGCAATCCTATCTCGCACGAAACATTTACAAAAGAAAAAACGGATATTGATTGGGCAAATTGGATTAAAAACGAAGTGTATTTACTCGCTTCTTTAAAAAAATAAATATTTGAATTATGGAAAAGATAATTACTCCTATTTCAAAAACATTAATTGAAAAAGAATTAACCGATAAATGTTTATTGCGGACAACAAATTATAGTAATAATTTGATTTTCGACATTGATGCTCATTGTGCCCCAAACACCATGCAGGAACTTGGTCGTTTGCGCGAATTAACCTTCCGTTTGGCTGGAGGGGGAACTGGAAAATCGGTAGATATTGATGAATTTGACACCTGCGAAAACCCGTTTCGACAGCTTATTGTTTGGGATCCAGCCGAAGGTCAAATTGTTGGTGCATATCGCTACGTGCATGGAAAAAACATGAGCTTTGACGAAAAAGGACAACCAAATAGCCCTACATCGCACCTATTTACATTTTCTGAAAAATTTATAACTCAGTATTTACCTCATACTATTGAGCTAGGTCGGTCGTTTGTACAGCCAAATTATCAACCATCAAACAATCCACGCAAAGGACTTTATGCCTTAGATAATATCTGGGACGGACTTGGAGCTTTGGTGGTAAACAATAAGGATTTGGAATATTTTTTTGGCAAAATGACCATGTATAATTCCTACCCTCGCGATGCTCGAGATATGATTTTATTTGTGTTAAAGAAATTTTTTAGCGACACCGAAAACTTGGTTTATCCTCGCGACTCTAAAAAAATAGACATGGATGTTGAAATTTTAGAATCGATTTTTACGGGCAACACTTTTGCGGAAGACTTTAAGATTTTAAATAAAAAAGTTCGAGGATTTGGAGTAAACATTCCACCACTTATAAATATTTACATGGGTTTAACCCCCACCATGAAAAGTTTTGGAACGTCAGCAAATGCCGACTTTGGACCAGTTGAAGAAACTGGAATAATGATTAAAATTAGCGAGATTTACGAAGCAAAAAAAGAACGACATTTACGTTATAAATAAAATAGTATTATGCCCATTACAAAAGCCGAATTTTTAATTAGTAGCCCCGATTATCGCAAATGTCCCGAACCAAAAAAACCTGAGTATGCTTTTATCGGTCGCTCTAATGTTGGAAAATCGTCCTTGATAAACATGCTAACAAACAATAAAAAGTTAGCAAAAACATCTTCTTCGCCAGGCAAAACACAATTAATAAACCATTTTACCATAAACAACAATTGGTATTTGGTTGATTTACCTGGTTATGGTTATGCAAAAACATCAAAATCAAATCGAAATAAATGGCATAAAATGATTTCGGATTATTTAATCAATCGACCCAATTTAATGTGCACGTTTGTTTTGGTCGATTCACGAATAAGCCCTCAAGATATTGACGTTGAGTTTATTAATAGTTTAGGAGAAATGCATATTCCTTTTGTCATAGTTTTTACAAAAAAGGATAAGATTTCGGGAATAAAATTAGAAGAATTAGTTGAATCGTATAAAAAAGTGTTATCCGAAACATGGGAAGATATACCAAGCTTTTTTTACACTTCGGCCGAAAAAAAACTTGGCAAAGACGAAATTATTGATTTTATCGAAAGTGCAAACAAAAATTTTGAAATACCAATAGAAAAATAAATTCTATTTTATTTTCGAATTTAATAAGGAATAATATAATTCCGACATTTCATTTACAAGGCGACTATAATGGAATCTTTCCATCACAAAATCGACTCCTTTTCCAGTCATGTTTTCTCTTAAATCTTCGTTTTCAACAAGGTTAAGCAAGTTTTCGGCAAACTGTAATACATTATTTGATTCGGATAATAATGCCGTAACGTTTGGAATAACCACGTTTGATATACCTCCTACATTTGTTGTTACAATTGGCTTACCCGAAGCTTGAGCCTCGATTAAACTAACTGGAGTTCCTTCGTTTAATGACGTTAGAGCAACCACATCAACTCCAGCATTTACAATGTCCACATCTTTAATCCAGGAAGTAAAGGTTATTAATGCCTTTCGCTTTTCAATCGTAAAATTGACAAAATCAAGATTTAAATCGCGTGCTTTTTGCTCAATATTTTGACGTTCCTCACCGTCCCCAACAATAAAAAACCGAACATTTTTGGTGGTTTTGCTCGACACATACTTTATTGCTTCCAAAAAGAGTGAATGATGTTTAATAGGAACAAGTCGTCCTGTAATTGCAACGGCTATTTCATTTTCATCAATTAAATATTTTTCTCGAAATTGTTCTCTTTTTTCAGAATTATTCTCTTGAAATCGGTTTAAGTCGAAACCTAATTTAATAATTTTAACTTTGTCTTCGCTACAAATATCGTATTTATTAACCAAATCATCTTTTTGATTTTCGCTAATTGCAATAATTTTGGTTGAAATTCTCGCAAGTCGTCGTTCTAACATTTTATAAAAACTTGCTTGAGCACTACTAAAATAGGCATCAAACACATGTCCATGAAAAGTATGAATTACAATTGGCACCTTTGTAAAATACGCAGCGTATCGCCCTAAGGCACCCGCTTTTGAAGCATGAGTATGAACAATATCTGGTTTAAAATCTTGTATTATTTTTTTAATTTTCCGATATGCAATAATATCTTTAGCGTTAATTTCTCGCTTCATTTCGGCAATTATCAATGGTTTAACCCCCAAACTATCTACAATAAATTCTGAATTTGCTTCTGTTTCGTCTTTTGCTCCACCAATAAGTAAAGTTTCAAAATCGGACGGCAAATACTTGCTTAAATAGGCAGCATTGTATGTTGGACCTCCCAAATTAAATCTATTTATTATCCGTAAAATTTTAGGCATGCAGAATTATTAAATTAATTAAACAATAAAATTAAGAAATATTTTATTAAATGATTGATGTTATTATTCTATTTCAATAATTGCATCGTTTTTACTCACTCGTTTGCCAGCCGGAAAATTGATTTTTTTAACTACTCCATCAATTGGAGACATTACTTCATTATTCATTTTCATAGCTTCGAGAATAAATAATTTATCCCCTTTTTTTACAACATCCCCTTTTTCCACAAAATAGCTAATTATGGTTCCAGGAATAAATGGATAAATAAAGCCTGGATCAGCTAGGATATATACTTTTCGATAGATTTGCTTGTTTACTGGTTTATCGCTTGGCATAATTGTTTTTTTAAGTTATTTTCCCACAAAAAAAGAATAATTTTAAAATGGAGGAATTCCATGTTTCTTTTCTGGTCGGTATTCTTGTTTGCTTCTGCTAATTTTTAGTGCGTGGGTAATATACTCACGAGTTTCGCTTGGCTGAATAACTGCATCGACATAGCCGTATGCAGCTGCCACGTAAGGATTAGCAAATTTGTCTTTATATTCTTGGATTTTTTGTTTACGAACCTCTTCGGGGTTTTCGGCATTTATTATTTCGTTACGGAAAATAATATTTGCTGCACCTTCGGGTCCCATAACTGCAATCTCGGCGGTTGGCCAAGCAAATACAAAATCGGCTTTTAAATGGTGCGAACACATGGCTATATAACCTCCACCATAAGCTTTACGAAGAATAACGGTGATTTTGGGCACGGATGCTTCCGAAAAAGCGTACAATAATTTTGCACCATGACGAATTACACCAGCATGTTCTTGGTCGATACCGGGTAAATATCCTGGCAAATCGACCAATGTAACCAAAGGAATATTAAAGCTGTCGCAAAAACGCACAAAACGAGCAGCTTTGTCGGAAGAGTCGCAGTCGAGCACACCTGCCATACTTTGTGGCTGATTTGCTACAAAACCTGCTGTTTCACCATTAATACGAGCAAAGCCAATAACTATGTTTTTTGCAAAATATTCCGAAACTTCTAAAAAGTCCGAATTATCCACAATCGCTTTTATAATACTTCTAATATCATAAGGCTGTGTTGGGTCGGTTGGAAATATGGAAGGAATACGATATTCTTTGGTTTTTGGTGCTTTAGGTGGAAAGGATTCGGCAGTTTTTTTATTATTCCAAGGAATAAACGAAACCAATTGTTTTATTTGTTCAAAACATTCGTTTTCGCTATGGGCAAAAAAGTGTGCATTTCCCGAAATTTCGGCATGAACTTTTGCACCACCTAAATCTTCCTGACTAATTTCTTCGCCCAAAACTGTTTTAATAACTTCGGGACCAGTAATAAACATTTTAGAAATTTTGTCCACCACAAAAACAAAATCGGTTAATGCTGGAGAATACACAGCACCACCAGCACAAGGACCTAAAATAACCGAAATTTGAGGAATAACGCCCGAAGCCTGAGTGTTTCGATAAAAAATATCGCCATAACCAGCCAATGCGTTAACACCTTCTTGAATACGAGCACCACCAGAGTCGTTAATGCCAATAATTGGCACTTTTAACTTCATGGCGTGATCCATAATTTTGCATATTTTTTTTGCATGCATATAGCCTAATGAACCTCCTGCAACGGTAAAATCCTGTGCATACATACAAACAGGATAACCCATTATTGTACCAGTTCCAGTAACTACACCGTCGCCAGGTAAATATTTTTTATCCATATCGAAATCTTTTCCGGCATGTTCTACAAAAATGTCGTATTCGTGAAAAGAATCGGGATCAAGTATCGATATTATGCGTTCGCGTGCGGTCAGTTTTCCGCCAGCTTTTTGCTTTTCAACAGCTTTTGAACCGCCTCCAAGCATAGCATTTTGCATTCTCTTTTTTAAATCGTATGTTTTCTGCCTTAATGACATATCTTTTTCTATTTTGTTGTTAAAAAGAACTATTGCTTCCACAAAAGTATTAAATTTTATAATAAAACCGCTGTTTTAATTTAAGCAGATGTGTGAAATACAGCTTAAGCGGCTGAATATTAAGCAAATAGGTTAGTAAATGAGAATTCTATGCCATCAAATAATCCTTTATCGCTGAGTTTTAATTCGGGGATTACTAAAAGCGACATAAAAGAAATGGTCATAAATGGCGATTTAAGGCTTGTACCTAGTGCAATTGTCCGATTATTAATGCTTTCGTATAGATTGGCAACTTCAACAATCCCTTTATCCGACATTAAACCTGCAATTGGTAGTGGTAAAACCTGAACTCCTTTTTCATCCACAACGCATATTCCTCCTTTTACATCAATTATGCTGTTTATCGCTTTAACGATATCCTTATCGCTTACCCCAACGGCAACAATATTATGGCTGTCGTGTGCAATACTCGAAGCAATTGCTCCTTGTTTAAATCCAATGTTTTTAATAAATCCTATGGCAGGTTTGGAAGGAATATATCTATTAATAACAACCATTTTAAGCACATCGGCGTCGGTATCCGAAACCACAAAATTGTTTTCAATTTTAGCTTTTTCAATTACCGCTTTGGTGTATAACTGACCATCTTCCACCTCAATTACTTTAATTAAATTGGATTTTGCTTCAATTTGTATATCCTTGATTTCGAGTGGTAAAACATTAAATAAATTTGGACAAGCTGTGTTTTTATTCGACTGAATAAAACTTTTACCATCTTCGGCAACCTTTTCGCCATTAATGTAAGTTGCTCGAACATTAAACGAATCGAAATTATCGAACACAATAAAATCGGCAAAATCGCCTTTTTGAAGCAGTCCCACATTTAACGAATAATGTTTTATAGGATTGTACGACAAAATCTTCGCTACTTTTATAGGGTTGATTCCATATTCTACTGCTCGTTTAAATAAAAGATTTAAGTGTCCTTTTAGCAAATCATCGGGGTGTTTATCATCGGAACAAAACATGATTTTGTCGGAGTGAGTTTTTGCTAAAGAAATTAAATCGTCAAAATTTTTGGCAGCACTTCCCTCTCTTATTTGAATTTTCATTCCATGTTCAATTTTCGCCAAAGCCTCGTCTATATTCATACACTCGTGGTCGGTGGTAATTCCGGCATCGGCATAGGTTTTTAGCTGTTCTCCCATCAAACCTGGAGCGTGTCCATCAATGGGTTTATTATATTTTTGTGCAATGGCAATTTTCGTCATCACCACCACATCATTAAATACAACACCCGGAAAATTCATCATTTCGGCTAAAAAAGAAACTTCTTTATTTTTAAACAATTCTTCAATTTCAAGCGATGTGAGTTTTGCTCCCGACGATTCAAAGCTTGTTGCTGGAACGCACGAAGGAGCTCCAAAAAAGAATTTAAAAGGCACACTTTCGCCTTCTTTTATCATAAATCTAACTCCCTCTATTCCTAAAACGTTGGCAATTTCGTGAGGGTCGGCAACACAAGCCACCGTGCCATAAATTACCGAAGCCTTTGCAAACTCCACCGGACTCAACATAGAGCTTTCAATGTGAATATGAGCATCCACAAAACCTGGCATAATATATTGATCAGAATCCACTTCGCCTTCATCAATACGAACAATTTTTCCTTGTTCAACGGTGATTTTACCTTTAAAAATTCGTTCTTTCACCACGTCAACTATATTTCCTGAAATTGTAAATGATGTTTTCATGCGTTAAATTTTTTATTTTTTGCTGCTAACTGTCCACATGCAGCCATAATATCTTCCCCACGGCTTTTTCGAACGTTTACCACAATGTTTTTTGAACTTAAAAATTCTTCAAATTTGAATAATGAATCTTTGGTAGATTTTTCAAATCCCAAACCACTAAAAGCGTTATACTCTATGATGTTTACTTTAACCGGAAAACTTTTACAAAATTGGGCTAAAGCCATCGCATGTTCTATTTTATCGTTGACGTTTTTTAGCAAAACGTATTCAATGGTGATTCTTTGATCCGTTTTTTTATTGTAATATTTTAAAGCATCCGACAGCTGACCTAACGGATTTGCAAAAGCTGCTGGCATCAACTCTAATCGCTGATCCTGTATGGCACAATGAAGCGAAACAGCAAGTTCCACACCCATGTTTAAATCGGCAAGTTTGTAAATCCCTTTAATTATTCCAGCGGTAGATAGGGTAATTCGTTTTGGCGACATTCCCCAATAATTTGGAGAAGTTACGATATCAATCATTTTTATGGTTTCTTCCAAATTAAGCATTGGCTCGCCCATTCCCATAATTACAATATTTGATAAAGATGTGCCATCGTTTGCAATAGAATATTCCTGAAGAATGGATACCTCATCAAATATTTCGGTGAAACTTAAATTTCGTTCAAAACCCGATTGACCAGTTGCACAAAAACTACACGCAAGCGGACAGCCAACTTGTGATGAAATACAAGCGGTTCGCCTAGTTCCCGATGGAATTAACACTCCTTCGGTAATTTTTTTATCAATGGTAATAAATGAAAACTTTACCGTTCCATCGGTCGATTTTAAGACTTCTCCTACTTTTAAAGCCTCGAACGAAAATTTACTTTTCATTTCATCGATTAATTTTTTTGGAAGATTTTTCATCGAATCAAAATCCCGAATTCCTTTTTTCCAAAGCCATTCGTTTATTTGTTTTACTCGAAACGTTTTTTCGCCTACACTTAAAAGAAAGTCAGCAAGCTCCTTATCGTTAATTTTTCTAATGTCTTTTTTATTCATTTTGCATTATTAGAGTGTAAAATTACGCATTATCGACAATGTGCAGTGTTTAAATAAAAAGATACTGATTTACTATTTCGATAAAACAATGATTCCGTGTAAATTAAAAACTCAAAAATTGCCTAAACACTTCTTGCAAATACGCTTTACCTTGAATCAGGGTTTTTTGGGCATTGATTGAATCCAATTCTTTTTGCAAAAATTTATCATGAAGTTTATCATATACAAACAAACCATCTTTTGATTTCCAACCCACTCCTTCGTTCATTTCAAAATACGCAAATTCGGGCGAATAAGGATTAAAAAGGTTTTTCGACCAAATAAAGGCAGAAGCATCTAAGCCTAATTGCTTTAGTAAAGTGGCTGGCAAATCGGTTTGAGAAGAAGTTTTTTCATACTTTGTTCCTTTAAACTCGGGTTTTATCACGTTACCCACAAAAAGCATTGGAATTTGATGATAGTTGAAAGTTTGCAAAGGATAGTTTTTATGCGAAACATGGCTGTGGTCGGATACAATGATAAAAAGAGTATTTGCAAACCAAGATTGTTTTCGAGCTTCCTCAAAGTAATCGCCAAGTGCATGATCGGTATAAAAAACGGAATTTAAAAATGGCAGTTCCGAAACATCTTTTTTAATAATATTTTGAATTGGCTGGTCATAGGGCGAATGCGAACTCATGGTAAACATGGCACTAAAAAACGGTTGTTTTTCGTTTTTTAAATCGTTCAAATTTCGCTCAAAAAGAAACTCATCGTGTACACCCAGTTTTCCGCGAGGAACTGAATTTGAAAAATTTTCTCCTTCAATAATTCGATTAAATTCGTTGTAAATAATGTACGATTTGATATTCCCATATCGCAGTTGTCCGCCAAAATAAAACGAACTATTCCAGCCATTTTTATTCAAAATTTTTGTCAAACTTGGCAAACTCGAATATTTTTCGGGATATTCGGTAAGAGTGGTAATTGGAATCGCTGGAAATCCTCCAAAAATGGATGCCATACCCTGTTGCGAGCGATTTCCACTAGAATATAAATGATTGAATAAAATTCCTTCTTTTTCGAGTTTATTAAAATTTGGAGCAATGTAATTATCACCACCAATACTTTCGATTACAGCTGCTGGCCAACTTTCTAGAATAATTAAAACGATATTTGGTTTTTTTGTGGTTAAAATGGAAATGGTGGTATCTTTTTCCACTTTATGCATTTCATTAACTATGGTTTGGGCATAATTATCATCAAAACTAACAAATGGATTTTCGTTCAGCAAATCTTTCATTTTAATCATGTTTGCCATTAAATTCCACGAAGGATTGACCGCTACATCGTTTAAAATTAAATGATTGGAAAACCAAGCATCGCTTTGCGAAATAGGTATGCCCTGTAAACCTCCTCGAATGAAATAAAAAAGAATAAAAGGCGAAATCAAAATAAATGAAATCTTTTGCCAAAGATGAGCAATTTTAATTTTGTAAGGATATCGAAACCATTTTCGGTATAAAAAAATCCAAAGTGCAATAACGGATACCAAAACGGTGATTAATAAGGCAAACTTAAGTCGCGAAATGGAGTTAAAAACTTCGGATGGATGTTCTAAATACGCTAAGGCCTTGTAGTTTAGCTTTGTCCGCCATTCATCGTAAATTCCAATTTCGCCCATCGAAATTAAACTGCAAAGTACAATATAAAAAAAGCTTATTCCATCCAATATTTTTTGAAAAAAGGGACGATTAATAAATAAATTAATCAGCAAAATAAAAAAAGGAACAATCATCAGGTAGCCTAAAAAAGATAAATCTAAATTAAGTGCATGGTAAAAAACCTTTATCGTTTCGGTGAACGGAATTGACTCATTATGTATTAATGTGTGATAAAATACCAAGAATAAAATTCTGAAAAAAGTGAAAAGCAAAAGCCAAAACAGAACGTATTTAAGTAAAAAGAGTATTAAACGTTTCATATAAAATTGTAATTTTGCAAAACAAACGTACTCATAATTTCAGACATACGAATAGTTATACGAATTGACACATTATGGAATATATTGTAGA
The DNA here is from genome assembly GCA_038210985.1 of Bacteroidales bacterium. Lineage (GTDB taxonomy): Bacteria > Bacteroidota > Bacteroidia > Bacteroidales > WCHB1-69 > JAQUGA01. The sequence goes on along the minus strand of JBBQWB010000020.1, from coordinate 21,546 downwards.
ACAACTGAAATATATTGTTTCGGGGTTGCCTAAAACCGTAAAACTAATTGCAGTAAGTAAAACTAAATCTGCCGAAACCATAAAATTAGTTTACGATGCTGGACAAAGAGTTTTTGGCGAAAACAAAGCTCAAGAGTTGAGCGAAAAACATCTTTTGTTACCAAAAGACATAGAATGGCATTTTATCGGACACCTTCAAACCAATAAAGTTAAGTATATTGCTCCTTTTGTAAAGATGATTCATAGCATCGACAGCTTGAAAATTTTGGCAGAAATAAATAAACAAGCTTTAAAAAACAATCGAATAATTGATTGTTTGCTTCAGTTTTATATTGCCGAAGAGGAAACAAAGTTTGGCTTGGATATTCAAGAAGCCAACGATTTGCTTAATAGTTTAGAATTTTCGCAATTGAAAAACATTCGTATTTGCGGTGTTATGGGAATGGCAACTTTTACCGATAATGAAATTCAAATTCGCAAAGAATTTTCAAACCTAAAAAGAATTTTTAATCAAATTAAAAAGAATTTTTTTGCCGAAGCTCCTTTTTTTGCCGAAATTTCGATGGGCATGACCGACGATTACACCCTTGCTATAGAGGAAGGAAGCACCATGGTGCGAATTGGGAGCGCTATTTTTGGGAAAAGAGGAACGAAGTGAAAAGTTAAAAGGTGAAAGCAGAAAAGAACAACAAACAACAAACAACAAACAAGTAGCGAAGGTTGAGCCTGTCGAAACCAAAGTTTAAAGTATTGGGTATTGAGATGTTAGTTGGATGTGGTGATATGTTGATTAGCTGATGTGATAATGTGAGGATTTGATGATGTGTTGAGTCGAATTGTAAAGTAAAGGTTAAATTGTAAATATTTTTGTTGCTTCTTGCATCGCGATAAATTTAAAATGGCCAATTTCGATTTTACAATTATTTGATTTTTTTATGATGAAAATTTTACACCCACTCGGATCCACATATTTTAACGGATTATTTAAACAATAGCTGTATCGGTTGTAGTTTTGGGAGTTGGAAGGGTTTTGTAAAACAGGATTCATGTGTTAAAAATATTAATTTTATTGTAAATTGTAAAGATTAAATTGCGATGTGGTGAGCATGTCGAACCGTAAATTTATTTTCACAGCAGAGGTTGGATAAGCGGTAATTCGGGATGAAATTTTTATCATTTTGCTGTTATCATTTTCAATATCGCACCTACATCCATATCCATTTTTGAGAATCCAAAAAGTTTTTTTCCTAAATCTTTGAGCGATGCTCCAATGTGATACACCTGTTTTTGGTCAATAATCAAAAAACGGTCGTGGGCATTTTTGTAAACCTTGATTTCAATAGGCATATATTGCCTGTTGTGTTTTTCGAGGTCGGTTTTGAGTGTTGGGGTAAAGTTTGCTGTAAATATTTTTACATCGACATTTTCTTTCCTTTTGAGTAACAAATTAAGCACCGATTCATCGATATAATTATCGATAAGAACAATGGATTTTTCGGCTGATTTCACCAATTCGGAAGCAAACACCTAGGCATCGAAAATTTGTCCGTTGTAGTAAATGCCTTGTTTAGGAGTAAGCGTTTTTTCTTCAAGAGCGTTAAGAATATGGTCGATTTTTAGGTCTGTTTGTAATTGTTTTTGTTCTACATTTTCAATTCTTTGAAAAACGGATGCATTATGTATCATAAATTTTTGCATTTCAACAAAAGCACGGATAATATTTATATATACGTTTATGGCAACATCACTTTTTAAAATACCAGATAAGGATGAAACTCCTTGCTCTGTAAACACAAAAGGAAGTGTTCTACGTCCACCCCAACTTGATATCGCTCTTTATTTCTTTTAACTTGTTCGTTTATTCTTCCTGTAGGAACTTGATACATCTCAGCCAAATCACTGTCTATAATTACTTGCAATCCTCGTATCGTAAAAATCTTGTCTTGAATTTTCTTTGTATTTACTATGGATTCATTGGGATTCATTTATGCTATGTTAATTCAACTAAAAGCAAATTTAATAAAAAAATCAGGACAGAGGTAAAGAAAATGAAGTCGTAATACATTTTATTCACTCCGTATTTCGTCTTTTTTTCTTATATAAAACCAATAATAGTAGAATATCAGGTAAATAGCATTGAACATGAATAGCAGAAAAATATGAATTGGGTTTTTACTTACTTTATGAGCATTAATGAAAGATATAGTGTCGTTTTTAAATCAAAAAAAACGTGTTATGATTTATTGCACAATGCAGGTATGAGTTGGAAAAAAAGTGAAAAAGTGAATCCAAAAAAAGATGAAGATAAAATTGCCAGCAAGCAAGAGGAGATAAAAAAAACTCCAATTCCACAAGGAGGAAATTCTCTCCGGGGATATGGTCATACTAATGCAAGACGAATGCCACTTATTATGGGGCGATACGCTTGGTTATGTATGGGGAAAAACAAATGAAAAAGTAGCTATTCCAATTTTAAATAAAAGAGAACGCCAAACATATTATGGTGCTGTCAAATTTTTAACTGGTGAATTTCATATTGCTCCTTACAACAAAGGAAATGGGGGAAATACTGTTCATTATGTAAAAACCATTCAGAAGGTATTCAAAAACAAAAAGATAATGCTTATTTGGGATGGTGCAAGTTATCATCGTTATTCTGCAATGAAAGAATACCTTCAACAAATTAACAAGGATTTACCGCCAGAAGAATGGACAACAACCTGTGTCTTATTTGCCCCAAATGCACCAGAACAAAACCCAGTTGAAGATATCTGGTTACAGGGTAAAACTTATTTGCGGAAATATTTTCAGATAACAAAACATTTTTTGTTGTTAAAAATAAATTTTTAAATTTTTACAAAATAGAACATTTGATTTTCCAAAGTTGCAATTATATCGTAGTTTTATAGTATAATTGATTTAGGATGCCTATAGATATTAATTCATCGTATTCGTTTAATTTACTTATCCACATTCCTTTTTCATCGCCATAAAAACCTCTCGTATTTATGTTTTCACCTTTGTACTTCCAATTTCCACCTTGATTGTCTAAATATTCTTCATGAAATTCTGGCATCCATGTATAATATTTTTTCGGACCAGCAATATATTCGGACCATGGATTTAGAAATACATATCCACTTGGATCCACATATTTCAACATAACGGTTGTAGTTTTGGGAGTTGGAAGGGGATTGGAACAATGTATTCATATTACAAATATATATTATTTTATTGTAAATTGTAAAGATTAAATTGTAAATATATTTGCTACTTCTTGCGTTGCGACAAATTTAAAATTACCAATTTCGATTTTACAATTATTTGATTTTTTTATGATGAAAATTTTACACCCACTTGGATCCACATATTTCAACGGATTATTTAAACAATAGCTGTATCGGTTGTAGTTTTGGGAGTTGGAAGGGATAAATCGTAAGTTCAAATAGTAAATGCAAGTTTTGCACATAACCCAAAATTTGTTGTAGTTTTGTTTACAAAATTTGGATTTAGAAAGTGAAATTTTTATAATGAAATATGGCTAAGAAACTACAAATACGAAATAGCACTGCTGAATTTCTTGTTTTTACAAACCAGGCTGGCGAAAATACTATCGAAGTTCGTGTTGAGGACGAAACCGTATGGTTATCTCAGAAACTTATATCCGTACTTTTTGAAGTGGAAGTGAATACAATTAACTATCATATCAAAGAAATTTTAAAATCGCAGGAACAAAAAGAGGCAACTATTCGAAATTTTCGAATAGTTCAAAATGAAGGAAAAAGAAAAGTAGAAAGAGATGTAGAATTTTATAATCTGGAAATGATTATTTCTGTTGGTTATAGAGTAAACTCCAACAGAGCCATGCAATTTAGACAATGGGCTACCAATGTGTTGCACGATTTTGCAATACGTGGTTATGTGTTGGACAAGGAGAGATTAAAGAACGGTGCATTTTTAAGCAAAAAGTATTTTGATGACTTGCTTGCCGATATTAGAGAAATAAGGGCTAGCGAAAGGGGCTTTTATCAGAAAATAACCGACATTTATGTCACGGCAATGGATTACAACAAAAATGCTGATACAACTAAAACATTTTTTGCGACAGTACAGAACAAGTTGCATTTTGCAACACATGGACAAACTGCCGCTGAATTGATTGTAAGTCGTGCCAATGCCGAAAAAGAACACATGGGACTAAATTCTTGGAAAAATTCACCCGAAGGAAAAATTATCAAAACAGATGTTTCGATAGCCAAAAATTACCTAAAAGAAAAAGAAATAAAATCACTCGACCGCTTTGTAACGATGTATTTAGACTATGCCGAAGACCAAGCAGAAAAGGGTTTTCCAATGACAATGAGTGATTGGGCAGAGAAACTAAATGTTTTCTTACAGTTTAACCAACGTGAAGTGCTCGAAAATTCAGGAAAAGTGACGGCTGAAATTGCTAAATCTTTTGCCGAAACAGAGTTTGAAAAATACAGAGTGTTGCAAGACCAATTATTTGAATCGGATTTTGATAGACATTTAAGAACACAATTGGGAGAGATGATTGATGATAAAATATAATTATATTGAATAAAAATCTCTATTAGATTCTGTAACGGTTGTAGTTTTGTGTGTTGGAAGGGTTTTGAAATAATGTATTCATATTACAAAAATATATTATTTTATTGTAAATTGTAAAGGTTAAATTGCGATGTGGTGAGCATGTCGAACCGTAAATATTTTTTCATCAATAATATTTATGATTTTATTTTATAATTTTTAGATCCCAAAAAACATCTTCAACACCCCTTTTAAAATTTTCATTTTTTTTAATTAAGAAGGTTTTTTTATATCTTCATCGATAAAATAATTTTCATTAAAATTATTTTTCGAGTAACTGATGGTGGCTTCTGCCACTTTCAAACGTGCTTTTTTATCTTTAAGAAATGCTAAATTTACCGATGCTTCATTGGCTTCAAAACTAAGAGTGTTGGTTATCGACATTTTTCGGGCAGCCATTACAACATCATGATTTGCACCAATATAGACAAAAGTCCACGATTTTGTTTTTAAATCTTCAACCATGGTTTTAATGGTTTGAGCATTATACTCTTTGGAGGCATTTTATTCTCCATCGGTAAGAATCGTAACCAAAACATTGTAAGAAGTATCTACTGGTAATTGGGCTTTCAATTTGTTAACACTATGTCCAATAGCATCATATAACGGAGTACAATAATTTGGTTCATAATTTTCAGTATGTATTTTTTTTAGTTTTGAAACTTCCTCATTCCAAATAATTTCTTTTATTGCATCGCTGTTAAACGAAACCAAGGATATGTAATGTTTTTGTGTTGGAAATTTCTGCTCTACCATTTTAATGGTTTCTACCACCTCATTAAAACCACTAATGGTTGGATTTTTAATGCTTTCCATCGACCCACTTTCATCAAGAATAATTAGATTGTAAACACAGTGATTTGTTGCTTCCATTTTTGTTTGTTTTAAACACTAATCATATTAACTTGTTTTATGTATTATTTTCATTGTTTGAAGTCCGTAACTCTCCAATTTTTTGCCATTGACCATTGTTTTTGTCAAAATATTCCCAAAAATTCCAACCGTTAACATTTGTTCCTTTTGCTATAGCCATTGCGGCAGTTGATGGCGATTGATAACTTTGTCCATCAAAATAGATGGCTCCATTTTGTATTACCGCTTCGTACTTTTTTCCCTGATACCATTTTTGAAGAAGGGTTCCTTCCGAAAGTCTCACACCATTGTAAATCCAGTCTCGATGACTTTCAATCCGAATATTTTTAAAACTTCTTTTTAGTAATAATTTTTGATAGTTCTGTATTTCATCACTTGGTTCTTTAACTTGTGGACTAATACTCATAACAATATTTGATAAACTTGATGTTAAATTTAATTCAACTCTCTTTTCTTTTTCTTCTATTACATCAATTTCTAATAATCTACGCAAAATGTCATTTTGTGATTCTTCAAAATCAATTCTAGCCGTTTCAATACATTTATAAACTTCAATATCTATGTCAATATTCTTTTTCATATTCTAAAATTTACGCAAATATACTATTATTTTCTATAAATTACTATTATTTTCTATAAATATTTTTTAACAATTAATAGTTTTTTCTAAAAGGATGATTTTGGGCGTAAGAACAAAACCTCAAGATGTTTGTTTATAGTTATTCCAAATTGAAATTTATATGAACAACACAGTTTTTAAATTCGAAATACCCGAAAACGAAAAAATCCTTTCCTATACTCAACGCAGTTCGTCGCATCGTAAATTGCTAGCTGAGATAAAAAAACTCAGTTCCACTATTACCGAAATTCCGTTAATTATTGGAGGTAAGGAAATAAAAACAGGCAATATGGGCGAAGTGGTAATGCCACATAACCACAAGCATGTTTTGGCAAAATACCATAAAGCAGGCGAAAAAGAGGTAAAAATGGCAATTGATTCGGCATTGGAGGCTAGAAAAAAGTGGTCTGAATTTTCGTGGATTGAAAGAGCTTCGGTTACAACCAAAGCAGCAGAGTTGATTTCGGTAAAATACCGACATTTATTGAACGCTGCTACCATTTTAGGTCAAGGAAAAAATGCATATCAAGCCGAAATAGATGCTGCTTGCGAAACCATCGATTTTTTAAGATATAATGCCTACTTTGCATCCGAAATATACTCGGGTCAGCCACGTTCGGGATTTGACCAGTTAAACAGGTCGGAATATCGATCCTTAGAAGGCTTTATTCTTGCCATAAGTCCGTTTAATTTTACGGCTATTGCATCAAACCTCAACATGGCGCCAGTTTTAATGGGCAACACCACATTGTGGAAACCGTCTTCAACGTCTTTGCTTTCAAATTATATATTGATGAAAATTTTTGAAGAAGCAGGATTACCCGCAGGAGTTATTAACTTTATTCCTGGCGAAGGAGCTATGATTGCAGGTATTGCATTAAATCATCGCGACTTAGCTGGCGTTCATTTTACGGGTTCTACCTCAACGTTTAATAATATATGGAAAACCATAGCTTTAAATATTGGACAATATAAATCGTATCCTCGAATTGTTGGCGAAACAGGTGGAAAGGATTTTATTTTTGTCCATCCTTCGGCTACTCCTATCCACGTTGCCACAGCTATTGTGCGAGGTGCTTTTGAGTATCAAGGACAAAAATGTTCGGCAGCTTCACGCTCGTATATTCCCAAATCGCTTTGGAGTGAAATTAAAACATTAACCCTAAGGCAATTAATGGATGTAAAAGTGGGAGATGTGAACGATTTTAGCAATTTCATGAATGCTGTTATTGATGAAAAATCATTTGATAACGTGATGTCGTACATTCAAAAAGCAAAAGAAAGTGAGGATGCGGAAATAATTTTTGGCGGAAATGGGGATAAAACTATTGGTTATTTTATTGAACCAACCTTAATTTTAACTAAAAATCCTGACTTTATAAGCATGAAAGAAGAAATTTTTGGTCCTGTAATGACCATCTATGTTTATGAAGATGAGGAATTTGAAAACACTTTAAAAATTTGTGATGCTACCTCGCCATATGCACTAACTGGTGCCATCTTTGCCGTTGACAGATATGCAATTAATACCGCAATGAGTATTTTAAAATATGCTGCTGGTAATTTTTACATTAACGACAAACCAACTGGAGCGATGGTTGGCTTACAGCCTTTTGGTGGCTCTAGGGCGTCGGGAACCAACGACAAAGCGGGTGGTCAATTAAATTTAATTAGGTGGATTAATCCACGAACCATAAAAGAAACGTTTGTTCCTGCATCTGACTTTAAGTACCCTTTTATGAAGGTTTAAAAACAATCTGGTGATTGAGCTCGTCGAAATCTTCTCTAACGATTGAGCCCGTCGAAGCATGAATGTGTAAGGTTTCCGTCTCCTTCGACTTCGCCGTGGCGAATCAGGATGACGGCTAAGGTATTACTCGTTTTTTGACAAGCTCAGGATGACAGCTAAGGTTTAATCCATTTATTGTCAAGCTCTAACTCCGAGCTCAATATTTTCTTTGAATGGTGATTAATTTGCAACGGCGAACTACCAAAAGAAATAAAAAAAAGACTTCGAATTATTCGAAGTCTTTTTACATATATTAATTGTTAGAATTAAACGTCTTTGGAATAGATTTTTAAATAATCTTTTGCTTTAACTGAGCCTAACGAAGCTGCTTTTTCCCAATCCTGAACTGCATCGGTCATATAATTAAGTTCAAGTTCAATTTCGGCTCTTAATAAAAAATAATCGGCGTTGGTATCCTCTATTTCAACTGCTTTTATCATCTCACGATAGGCTTTTTTGAATTCGTCCTGATCGGCATGAGCAATTGCTTTCATGTAATAATACTTTGCTTGTTTATGATCAATAGCAATGGCAATTTCTAAATCTTTTATTGCTTCATCATTTTTTCTTAAGTTGAAATATGCAACCGCTCTATAATAATATGCTTCTGCATTGTTTGGCATTTCGGCTATAACAATGTTTAAATCTTTAACCGCACCTTTAAAATTGCTTTTATTGATTTTTTCTTTCGCTATTTCGATTGAATTGCCAAAATCGTTAATTGAAAAAAGACTAGTAAAGCTTCCTAAAAAAACTACTAAAACTAAGGTTGCTATAACATTTATTTTCATTTTGTCTTTTTGTTTGATTTTTAACACCGCAAAATTAATAAAAAAAAATTAGCAAATAACTTTTTTATCAAAAAAATTGTTAATTTTTGAAAAATAATTTAGAAGCTGATTTTCAGGTATATATAAAAAGGTTCTTTTGTTAACGATTACTCTTTTTTCGTTTGTTTTTAAATAAAATCTTTATTTGTCGAAAAAACACATTGAAATCTTAATTTTTTAGTTACAAAATCGTATAAATTTTTGTTGCAAAATGAAACAAAGGGGTGTTTTTAAGCAATTTTAATGCAAACTTCTTTAACCTGACGTTAACATTTTAGATTTTTGGTCTAAAATTAATGCTTGATAAAATGATGATTTGTGGTAAATAAATCGGAGATAATATCGAGGGTTTTAAAACAAAAAATCACACTTGATTTAATACCAAATGTGATTTACTAGTGACCCCGGAGGGATTCAAACCCACGACCTTCAGAACCGGAATCTGACGTTCTATTCAGCTGAACTACGGAGCCAATATTCTTTTGCAAAAATAGTTTTTTTTTGTTTCTATTGGGAATTAAAAAAAACCATGGTTCAAAAAACTGAAATGTAAAGTTTAATACCAAATTTCGTTGATATTTTATTACACAGTTCGCTAAAGCGAAAAGCACAGTGTTTCACAGAAAAAACAGTGTAGATTTTCCTTTTTAAACAAAAAGTTTCTAATTTGTCATGCATTCTCAGTTGCTACTTTTTTTGCATAAAAATCATCCGTACTCCTATATATAATCATCAAATACTTTTTTTCTTTGGTGGTTTTCTAACAATGAGCCGTTAACATTTTTAAATAATTAAGATTTCTGATTGGTTTTTTCTGTGTAGGTTTGTATTAAATAAACAATCTATTATGTCAGTATTAGTTGAATTTGCAATGTTTCCGACCGATAAAGGCGAAAGTGTAAGTGAATATGTTAGTCGAATTATAAAAATGATTTCCGAAAGTGGGGTTTCGTATCAACTTACCCCAATGGGAACTATTTTTGAAACGGAAGAAATGCCCGAAGCTCTTGAACTGATTGCCAAAGCCGAAGAGTGTTTAGCTCCCGATTGCAAGCGAATTTATTCCTCCATTAAATTGGATATTCAAAAAGGGAAAAGCAATCGCATGAAAACAAAAATAAAATCCATTGAACAAAAAATTGGAAAGGTGAACATATAATGTCAAAAGAAAAAAAAAACAATCACAATAAAGAAGTTCAGGAAACGCTAAAAAAAGAGGTGTTAAATGTCTTTTTTAACGATGCATACCGATCGTTGAACTACAAACAGGTGTCGAAAATGATGGGCATAAGCGATAAAATTTCTCGCGAAAGAATTATTTGGGCTATCGAACAATGGGTTGAGCAAGGAAGCTTGTTAGACATGAATCGAGGAAAGTTCAAGTTTAATCCACTTTTACTCAATGCTCAAACTTCGGCATCCTCCATCGAAGGAATTGTAGATATGAAACAAACTGGAAAAGCATACGTAATGCTTGACGACGAGTCGATGGAAGATATTTTTATTGCTCCGTTAAACACAAATCGTGCGTTAAATGGCGATAAGGTTCGAGTTCATCTTTTTCCAAAACGGAAAAATAAAAAAACCGAAGGACGTATTGTTGAGGTTGTTGAACGAGCAAAGACAAATTTTGTTGGAAACATGCAGATTGGTGCTCGCATTTCATATTTTGTTCCCGATAGCAACCAAATGCCTGTGGATATTTTAATTCCAAACGACATGCTAAAAGGGGCACGAAATGGAGAAAAAGTAATTGTAAAAATGCTTGATTGGTCGGAACATTCTAAAAATCCGATAGGAGAAGTGAGCGAAGTTTTGGGAATGCCTGGAAACAACGATGTGGAAATGAAATCCATTTTAGCTGGAATCGATTTTCCTCTTTCTTTTCCTCCTGAAGTTGAAAAAGCTGCCGAAGAAATTCCCGAAGAAATTTCGGACACCGAACTTAAAAATCGCAGAGATTTTCGCAAGATATTTACCATCACCATCGACCCTCTTGATGCCAAAGATTTTGACGATGCTATTTCGTTGAGAAAACTCGAAAATGGTCATTACGAAATTGGAGTTCACATTGCCGATGTTTCTCATTATGTTACACCCGATTCGCTCATCGAAAAAGAGGCTTATCTGCGTGCAACATCGGTATATTTGGTGGACAGAACCATCCCAATGTTGCCCGAAAAATTATCAAACAAAGTTTGTTCCCTTCGACCCGATGAAGACAAATTGTGTTTCTCGTCCGTTTTTGAAATGGACGAAAATGCTCATGTTTACAACGAATGGTTTGGCAAAACAGTGATTCGCTCGTGCCGAAGATACACTTACGAGGAAGCTCAAGATATTATTGAATTTAAACGTGGCGACTACATCGAAGAGATGCTTACATTTGATAAATTGGCTAAAAAACTTCGTGAAACTCGCTTTAGCGGCGGTGCCATAAACTTTGAATCGACAGAGGTGAAATTTGATTTAGACGAAAATGCAAAACCTATCGGGGTTTACATTAAAGAAATTAAAGATTCGAACCATTTAATTGAAGAATTTATGTTGTTAGCTAATCGAAAAGTAGCAACATATATTGGCGAACAAGCTCAAAAAGGAAAAGAAAAAGTGTTTGTATATCGAATTCATGATGAGCCAAATAAAGACAAATTGGCTACTTTTTCGGTGTTTCTGAAAAAATTGGGATATTCAATTAAAATGACTTCCCGAAAAGTTTTGGCAAGCTCTCTTAATCAGCTTTTTGAAGACACCAAAGGAAAAGGCGAACAAAATATGATTGAATCAATTGCCGTTCGAACCATGTCAAAAGCACATTATTCTACAGAAAACATTGGCCATTATGGACTTGGTTTTAAATTCTATACCCATTTTACTTCGCCCATTCGCCGTTACCCCGACTTGATGGTGCATCGTTTACTGGAAACTTATTTGAATAATCAAAAAGTGAGTAATTCCGACTTTTTGGAAGAGCAATGTAAACATTCTTCTATTATGGAAATTAAAGCAGCCGAAGCCGAAAGGGCTTCGGTAAAATACAAACAAGCCGAATATTTATCCGATAAAATTGGGTACGAATTCGATGGACTAATTTCGGGTGTGAGTAAATGGGGATTGTTTATCGAAATTATTGATAATAAATGCGAAGGTCTGGTTTCGGTAAAACGTATGCTCGACGATTTTTACAATCTGGATGAAGACAATTATCAAATGGTTGGAATGAGATATGGCAAGGTATATCGACTAGGTGACAAGGTTAAGATAAAAGTTAGAAATGTGGATTTGTTTAAAAAACAGATGGATTTTGAGCTTGTTAGTGAATTGTAAAACTGGAATTTGAGTGAAAACAACTTGTGAGTTAGAATAAAAAAAATTTATAATGTTGGTTTCGACGAGCTCAACCAACATAAAATAGATGGATTTGAAGTGTGAAAAATATAATAGTTAAAATGGATTTAAGTTCGTGGATAAAGATTTTTAAAAAAACATTAATTCTTGTATTGATTTTTTGCTATTCGAGTGGATTTTCGCAACAAACGTTTCGTAAAATCGAAAATAAAATTGACAACAAGCGTGCTTTTGTTTTTAATTACGAAATTCATGGCATAACTCCTTCCAAAATTGCTCGATTTCAACAACGAATTCCTCCCGATTTTAAAATCAGCAAAAGCGATGTCGTAGATTTTCACACCATCGAAACAAGCGACATGGTAACTCTTATTTGGCAATCTCTTCCTGCCGATACAGTGTTAAAGTTTTCGTTTGAAATTATTGCTCCTTTGGATGTTCAGGGAACTTTTCATATGGGCGAAGCGGCTTTTATGACCTTAGATGGAAATAATAAGTTGCTAAAATTTTTGTTTAAATCCTGTCCGGTTTTAATAAATAATGCTCCTTATACCTTTTCTTTTAAATCCGTAAGTCCAATAAATGGAGAAGTTGCTTGTGGCGAAGATTCGATTCCTTTAGTACCAGTAATTGGCAAGATATCCGAAATTGTTGAAGATAATCTTATTACAAAACCAGATACTACAAAAGTGTTTGATTATTTCTATCGAATTCAGGTTAGTGCATCAAAATCGCCTCAAAACCCAGGCGATTTTGAAAAATATTTAATTGGAAATGATGCTGTTTTTGTGGAACGACATCTGGGTTATTACAAATATACCATTGGTCCTTTTGTTAGTTTTAGAGAAGGGCAAGATAGGGTTAAACAATACAAAACACTAAAGAAACTTGAAGGGTTTTTGATTGGTTATAATAAAAATATTCGCACCGACTTTCAAAACATGCCCGATTATGGAAAGTAATGTCGAATAGAGTTTTGTATCTGTTTTATTTAGTAGCTAGTTCGGATTTGCAATCCGAACAAACGGAGCCGTCACCCAGATTCGCCACGGCGAAGTCGAAGGAAGGCTGCGGATTGCTTAGACTTCGCCGTGGCGAATCACCAGGACCGCACAAATAAGCAAACCTAGTGACTAAATAAATTAACAACATGCGGTTGTATATCAGGGTGTTATAAAATTCTATCATTGGTAACGAAACGCAGTGTAGTGAGGAAGCTATTAACGAAACAGATGCCACGCTCCACTAAGTTTCTCCGACCACTGGCAGATGCTGTTAATCAGTTTTTTATAATCAAAATAAAAAAAAAACCCCAAATTTTGAGGCTTTTTTTGAGGATTTTTTAAAAATCATTGTCTTAATTCAAATTTTATGGGAAGTGTAAATTGAACACGAACAGCTTTTCCACGTTGGTAACCTGGTTTCCATTTGCTCATTTGCGAAACAACTCGTAAAGCTTCTTTATCTAAAAAAACATCTACACCTCTAAGAATTGAAATATCTGTTAATCTGCCATCTCTTTCTACCACAAAAGTGGTATAAACGATACCTTGGCTGTTTATTTCAATAGATTCTCGAGGATATTTAATATTTGAGCGAATGTACGCAAAAAGAGCGTCTTCACCTCCTGGATAAACAGGCATGTCTTCCGCAAAAATTAATGGCGTAACATCAATTACTTCATCTTCAATTGGAGCTGCTGTGAGAGGATAAATGTATGTAGCCGTATCATCTGTTTTGAACAAACCCGTTAAATCAGATCCTCCAACATCCACAACGTTAATAATCGCAGAACTCATGGGCACATCCACAATTGGTTTGTCTGGTGGTTTAGGTTTATCTGTTTGAATTACAACTTCTGTTGGAATGTATTTTCCATCGGTTTTTCCAACGATTTCTTCCGTGCCCGTGTACGATTTCCATTCAAATGCAAACAACACTAGGGCGAGTGCAAGCAAAATACCAACTTTTAAAAAAACAGGTTTTTGTTTGTCAATGTTTGCTTTGGGTGATTTTTTTGCTTCCATAGCGTTTGATTTTTAAAATGTTTAAAAATATAACGCAAATAATTCATCTATAATTGTGGGAATACTGGGTTTTTTGAAAACTTTTATAAAAAAAGGAAACAATTTTACTTGTTCCCTTTTTATTGATTACGATTTTGGTAAAAACAAGTTTTTACACAATGCCTTCCGAATCTATTTCTTTATCCGATTCTGGTTTAGGCGATTCTTTTTTTGGTTAATAGAAATCTGGTTCTTTTTTTACAGGATTTTCGGCTCCTTTAAGATAGGTTGGCAAATTTAAACCAGCCATGTTAAATAAATCATTTAAAGGAGGAACCGTTTTCATCATTCCCGAAACAAAATTAGCAGTGGAAGAGTTTCCATCTCCGTTTGCACCATTTCCCGAATCCCAAACAGTAATTTTATCAATTTTAATATTTTTTACAGCTTCAACTTGTGTGCGAACAAGCTCGGGAAGTTTTTCGAGTAACAACAATTGGAATGCTTTGCTTGGGTCGCCACCAGCAGTAGCAACAACGTCTTTGTAACCTTCGGCTTGTTTGGTAAGGATTTGATACAAACCTTTTGCTTCTGCTTCCATTTTTGCAAATATTGCATCTGCTTAACCTTTAGCTTGTTCACGAATGCGTTCGGCTTCGGCTTGGGCATCAATAATAACTTTTTGTTTGGCAATTTCGTAAGGAATTACCACGTTAGCCATTTGTGTAGCTCGTTCACGAGCCGAACGGGCTTCTTCTGCTTTTTGTTCGGCTAAGTACGATTCCTCTAGTGCTTTGGCTTGTTGAACTTTTTCGGAAGAGTTCGGATTTGCAATCCGAACAAACAAAAAATTGCTCGGATTACAAATAAGAGCAATCCTGTTGGTGATTCGCCGAGACGAACCAACAGTGGTCCCCAAAGAGATTCCTCACTGAGTTCGGAATGACAGTAGTAAATTCATTATAGGGAGGGTGGGAAGAGGTAGTAGAGGAGGCGAAGCCGCCTCTACTAACTCTTCCCACCCTGAAAATCGAAAACAATTGTCATTCCGAGACTTCATACAAAAATTTGGAAATAAAGGTTTAAT
Source organism: Bacteroidales bacterium (assembly GCA_038210985.1). Classification (GTDB taxonomy): domain Bacteria; phylum Bacteroidota; class Bacteroidia; order Bacteroidales; family WCHB1-69; genus JAQUGA01. The sequence continues at coordinate 6,383 of JBBQWB010000020.1, read as the reverse complement.
GACAGCGTGATAATTTGCAGCTTACCGTAGGAATCAGGCTGTTAATCCACTACGTGGAAGTTTTTTACATAAAATATTCACCAAAATCAACTTGGGCTTGATGTCCATAATCGGGCTCAGGAAGTTTCTGATAATCACGCGGTTGTTTGTCTACACATTTGCTTATCCCCTCAAGTTTGCGAATTCGCTGAACAAAATTAAAAACCGTTTTACTGTGAACCGCTGGTGGATCAACATAATACTCCTTTAATCGATCTTCTATCTGTGAAGCCGATAGAAATGGATGATTTTCTAACTGTTGCTTGATAAATTGGTAATACTCCTGTAATTTGTGAGGAAGGTGCCGTTCCTTCTCAATCCAACAATAGAAATTTTCTTCGTTCATCCCTAAATATCGCCTGACCGTTGAACGATCGAGACCCAATTCTCTCGAAATTTGACTTTTATTAAGTCCTTTCGAATTTAATTCATTAACTTTGTACCACATAATAACCTTTTTGTTGTTGTGTTTTGCCTTCATGTTTGTTTGTTTTACAACTACAAAGATGAGGGCATTTTTATTTACTAACAACTGGTGATTTACAATTGCGAAAATTTGATGATGCAAAGTTGCTAATTACATAAAACTTGCCTCGCGCCGCAAAACCACCTCTTTTTTAGCTTTTTTGGCGAAGTCTTATCCCGATAGCTATCGGGATTTTGGTTACTGAAGTTTATCCCGCAAGGCGGGATATCAAGACAAAAGTGACACTAAAAACAATTTCTTCGAAGTAAAATAGTTCTCATTTTCTAAAAAAATCATGTTATAATGACATTTCCCTGACGAATTTAAATAAATATTTTAAATTTTGCTTGATAATTTTGTCTAACTTTGAGGTATATATATATCACAATGGCAACATCCAAAAAAGACAAGAAAACCCCACCCGCTACTCCACAGTTTTTTCCTGTGGTAGGAGTTGGAGCATCGGCCGGAGGACTAGATGCTTTCAAACGATTGCTGAAAGCCATTCCAGAGAATTCAGGCATGGCGTATGTGCTTGTGCAGCACCTCGATCCATCGCACGAAAGTATGCTCCCCGAGATATTATCGCGCGAGACAAAACTTCCCGTGCACGAAATTACCGATAAAATTCATCTTGCCCCCGATCATATCTATATTATTCCTTCCAATAAAATGCTTACTTCCACCGATGGTGTACTTAAACTCAATACTCGGGATAAAAAAATTCTTAATCTTTCCATTGATACTTTTTTCAACTCACTCGCCGATGTGCATAAAGAGTTTGCGGTGGGAGTTTTACTATCAGGCACTGGCAGTGATGGCACCTTGGGACTAAAATCCATCAAAGAGAACGGAGGTATTAGCATTGCACAGGATCAAAAATCGGCCGCTTATGACAATATGCCACAAAGTGCGATTAATGCTGGCGTAGTAGATTATATTTTGGCGCCAGAAGATATTCCATCTCAACTTGCCCTAATTATCAGTACTTATCAAACAAATCACGTATTCAAAGCGAAGGAAAAATTGCCCAAATCCGAGGAAGATATTTTTAATCAGATACTTTCGGTTCTCCGGCAACGAAGTGGCGTTGATTTTACCTATTACAAACAACCTACTTTTTACCGCCGAATTGCCCGCCGAATTGTAATTGCCAAAAAGAAAAATATGGGCGAATACCTTAAATTTCTCAAAACGGATAAAGCGGAACAAGATGCACTTTTTTTGGATGTGCTTATTCCTGTGACTTCCTTTTTTCGCGATCCAAAAACTTTTCAGGCTTTAAGCGATTCAATATTTCCAACATTGTTTAAAAATAAATCGGATGATGAACCCATTCGTATCTGGATTGCAGGTTGCTCTTCCGGCGAAGAAGCTTTTTCGATTGCCATTGCTCTGCACGAATTTTTGAGAGAAAAATCGTCGTACACCAAAATTCAGATTTTTGCTTCCGATATTTCAGGAGCTGCGATTAAAAAAGCACGGACAGCAATATACAGCAAAGCGGATGTGAATATGTTTACGGACATCCAACTCAAGAAATATTTCATCAAAAAAGGGGACAGTTATGAAATAAACAAACTGATTAGGGATATGTGTGTGTTTGCTCCGCATAATTTTCTGAAAGATCCACCTTTCGCCAAAATGGATTTGATTAGTTGCCGCAACGTACTTATCTACATGGATACTTTTTTGCAACGCAAAGCACTCACTGTTTTTCATTATGCACTGAAGGAAAATGGGTTCTTATTATTAGGAAAATCCGAAAGTACAAGTCCTGCATCCGAATTGTTTGCTCAATGTGATACACACGAAAAAACATACACACGAAAATCTGTTCCTGGTCGGTTTATCCATGTAATTAACGAACGTAAAGAGGAAGTTTTTTTCCAAAAAGATAAAATGATTACCAAACAGGAGGCTGTGAATACCGATTTCCGAAAAAGTGCGGAAGCAATCCTTCTTTCAAAGTTTACCCCGGCAAGTGTGGTTGTAAATGAGCAAATGGACATTGTTCATATTCATGGCATCATTACCCCGTTTCTGGAAGCTCCTCAGGGAAAACCAACCTTTAATCTATTAAAAATGGCGCGTGAAGGATTGGCTTTTGAATTGCGCAACGCCTTGCATAAAGCTAAAACCAGTGAATCGTCGGTAATAAAAGAGAATATTCCCGTTAAAATAAGTTCTCATCTGAACGACAAAGTAGAAAAAGGAGAACATTATCTGGTAAAAATTGAAATTGTTCCACTTACCAATACGGTGGAGCCCCACTATTTAATTCTGTTTACTAAAACAGTAGTTACTACCATTGAACTCGATTCGAAAGCCGTTGGAAATCATCAAAAAAGCGTTGAAATACAGGAGTTCAACCAACAATTGGCAAAAGAATTGGAACAAACCCGTGAAGACATGCGCAGCATTACCGAAGACATGGAGGCTTCGAATGAAGAGTTGCAAAGCAGCAACGAGGAGATGCAAAGTCTAAACGAAGAGCTCGAAACTTCCACAGAAGAGTTGCAATCCACCAACGAAGAATTAATCATTGTAAACCATGAATTAATAGACAAGCAGGAACAACTCAATGCGGCACGTATTTATTCCGAAAGCATCGTTTGCACCATTCGCGAGCCACTGATTGTATTGGATAAAAACCTGCGTATAAAGACGGCCAACGACTCTTTTTACAACAAATTTAATGCGGTAAAAGAAGAAACGGATGGCAAACTGTTTTACGAAATACAAAATCAGTTGTGGAACAATCATGCGGTTAAATCACTTCTGGAAAAAATACTTCCGAATAAAGTAAGGATGACGGATTATGAAATCAGCCTAAAATTACCGCTCAACGGGATCAGAATCCTGTTGATGAATGCCCTTAAAATTGTAACCGAAAAGGCGGATGAACATTTAATCCTTCTTTCTATTGAAGATATTACCGAACAGGAACTCATAAAAACTGAATTAACTAAAGAAAGAAACAAAGCCCAAGAAGCTACCCAAATTGCAGAAGAAGCACTGAAAGCAAAACAGCAATTCCTGTCAAATATGAGTCACGAAATTCGTACACCCATGAACTCCATTCTTGGATTTACGAATGTATTATTAAAAACGAACTTTAACCCTGAGCAAACTGAGTATTTACAGGCCATCAAAACGAGTGGTGAGGTTCTGGTTTCGTTAATCAATGATATATTAGATTTGGCAAAAGTGGATTCTGGGAAAATGAATTTTGAACAACTTCCATTTAACTTGCATTCGGCCATTCGTAGTATATTTCTTTTGTTTGAACTGAAAATACAAGAAAAAGGGATCAAATTTATAAAAGATTTAGACACAAGCATCCCAGAAATTTTGCTTGGTGATTCGTTACGTTTGCGTCAGATTCTCATGAATTTGACGAGTAATGCATTGAAATACACCGACAAAGGAACTATTTCGATAAACATTCATTTGTTAGAAGAAAATGAGGAAACAGTCACCGTAAATTTTGCAATTTCGGATACAGGCATCGGAATAGCCAAAGAACACTTGGAAGATATTTTTGAAAGATTTCAACAGGCAACCACCCAAACGTCCAAACTTTTCGGAGGAACGGGGCTTGGACTTTCCATTGTGAAACATTTAGTGGAACAACAGGGAGGAACTATCCAAGTGAAAAGCAAGGTGAATGAAGGTTCTACATTTAGTGTAAAAATGATCTTCCAAAAAACCAATGATGTTATAAAATCTGAACCCCAAAGCAAGGAATCAATCACCGAAATTAAAAACATTAACGTATTGGTAGCCGAAGATATGGCGTTAAATCAATTGCTTATTCGGGCGATTTTAGAAGATTTAGGTTTTGAGTGCGACATTGCTGCCGACGGTAAAATTGCAATCGAAAAGTTACAGGCAAAATCTTATGACATCATATTGATGGATTTGCAAATGCCCGAAATGAATGGATACGAAGCCACGGAAGTTATTCGTAGGAATCTAAAATCAACAATCCCAATCATCGCATTAACCGCCGATGTTGTAAATATAAATGTTGAAAAATGCAACGCCAGAGGCATCAATGACTATATAGCCAAACCCATCGACGAAAAACTATTGTACAAAAAAATAGTCGGATTATTAAAGATAAAAGATGATGACGTAAATAAAAAAATTGACTAGCTTGTGTTTGTTTGCAAGGACTAATTAAATTACCTTTATAATAGCTCAAAATTAAACCCATGTCAACAGAAAATAACCAAGAAATAAAAACAAGCCTGCATCCTCGAAATAAAAACCGAGAACGATATGACATAAATGCTTTAATAAGCGTTAACCCTGAACTGGCAAATTTTATAAAGCCTAATAAAAATGGAGAGGATTCCGTTGATTTTTCTAACCCTGTTGCTGTGAAGATTTTAAATAAATCATTACTAAATTATTACTATAACATAAAATATTGGGAGTTTCCTGATGAAAACTTATGTCCTCCAATACCTGGCAGGGCAGATTACATTCATTATATCGCCGATTTATTATGTGAAAATAATTTTGGAGTAATTCCAATGGGAGATAAAATTACCTGTTTTGATATTGGTGTTGGTGCTAGTTGCATTTATCCCATTATTGGTGTTGCGGAGTATAATTGGAAATTTATTGGCTCCGATATTAATCCAAAATCAATCGAATCGGCAAACCATATTATTAATAGCAATCCATCCCTTAAAGATAAAGTTGAATGTCGATTGCAAAATAATCCGAGAGATGTTTTTTACGGAATTATTGGCAGAGAAGAAAAAATAGACCTAGCTATTTGCAATCCTCCATTTCATTCCTCGGTCGAAGATGCCCAAAAAGAAACTCGAAGAAAAGTTAAAAATCTATCTGGAAAAGATGAAAAAACACCAAGCCTTAATTTTTCGGGAATTAACACTGAACTTATTTATGATGGCGGAGAGTTTGAGTTTATTCAAAACATGATTAAAGAAAGTAAAAAATACTCTAAAAATTGTTGTTGGTTTTCCACTTTAGTGTCCAAACAATCTAATTTAAAAGGAATATATAAATCATTGGAAAAATTTGAGGCAAAACAAATTAAAACCAAACCAATGGGAACTGGAAATAAATCAACTCGAATTGTGGTCTGGACATTCCTTTCAAAAGATGAGCAAAAAGAGTGGGTGAAAACAAGATGGAGTCGCTGTTTCTTCCAGAATTGTCAATCTATATTATAGCAATATAAAAGGAGATTTGATTTTTAAAAATGAAATACAAACTGCTTACTTAAATAAAAATTCGTCGAGTTTTTTGATAGAACCTGCTCTGACAGTAAGAGGTGGACTTGAAAAAATAAAATTGCAAGTACAATATGGATACCGTTTAAACCTTTCCAATAGTAACTTTAAACAAGATAAAACGTTTTTGACAATAGGACTCAACTTTAACTTTAATTAGTTTTAGAAAAAGTACTACTTTATATTCGCAAGAAAACTAAGTGTTTGCCACCGATTAAAAGTGGATTATAAAAAATAAGAAAACGTCAAATTCTTTGCAAGAGGAACAAAAAATTTGACGTTTTTAAGCAGACACTAATTACAATCCAAACGAACGAAAGGGTAACTGATTGTTTAAAATTAGGAACACTTCAAACTTTATAATGTATATTTGTGTAAAAAATTATTGAATGGAAATTATCGATAATATTGAAATCGTCTTTTTACAAAACGATGATTATAATGACATTAAAAATGCAATGCTTGAGGTATATTCAAACATGCCCGAAGCATATTGGAATGAAAAACAGATAAGAACTTTAATTAAAAAATTTCCCGAAGGACAAGTTGCTATTAAAATTGACAATGAGTTAGCAGGTTGTGCTCTTTCAATTATAGTTGACCAT
>JBBQWB010000019.1:0-36955 GCA_038210985.1 Bacteroidales bacterium | reverse complement strand
ATCTACATTGTCCTAAACTCCATCAACCCACCCAAAATAAAAAGTTAAAATATTGTTGAGAAACACATAGGCTTCACCAAAGATGTAGTTCAACCGAGGCTTCTTAGTTTATCCCGCCCCAAAGCGGGACTAGGTGCTTCGCAACGCTTGAAGCCCTATTTAGTCCTTGCAAGAAAACTCAGTGTTTGATAAGAAAACGTCAAATTTGAGGCTTTCGCAGCAACAAATTTAGCGAGTTTACTGGCGTAATTGACCTAAATTCCCGCTTTTTCCCTTGCAACTTGCAGCAAATAAAATCATTATCATATTCTCATTTGCAAATTAAATAAACTCAAGCGTTACCTCTTTCATAAATTTATTTTCCAAAACTTCTGCAATCCTTCGTATAACCGTTCTACGAATTTCGAGTTCTTGAGGTAAATTGGGGTCTTGATGTGCTGTGTTTATAGAGGTTCCTACCAAAAAATAGATATTATCGCTTTTAAGAATCAATTTTATCATTTCATCTGCAGGTCCATATCCTAGTTGTGTATCAATAGAATATTCACGGAGTTTTTCGGAAACTTTACTTAGTGTTAAAATTCCTTCTGTAACTAAATTAATATTTTCCATGTACGAAATAGGAGGTAAATCAGGGTCTGTTAATACAAATCCCGAACGATACATGTAACCTAAATTAGAAGCAATAATTTCGGCAGTAGTTCCACCGCTGATAATCTTTTTACCTTCAAACGATTGCACTTTTACTGCAAGCTGTAAATCCTTTTCCTTATCATATGGTGGACCAGTACAAATTAATAATTTTCGCGGATGACGAAAATATATCACTGCACAACTTGTATCATCTTGGGGAATTTTGTTATCATTTCGTATTGAAATATCAATAATTTTGCGAGTTGCCGACGAAGCAGAAATAAACAAATCTCGTTCAATTAAATTATACACATATTTTTCCACACTATCTTGTCCCCAACCAAAAGGATATTGACGTGACCCCATTCCCGATTGAGCAACACCATCCGACCAGAAAAAAATTCTATCTTCTTTTTGAGCGTCAAACTTACACAAACGCAAAACTTTACCTTTGTGTTTTTCACTCTCTAGTATAATATCTCTCCAACCTGGATCAAACGGCTTTTTTCCACGCATTATCACACTTCGAGGATTATCGTATTCAATAATGCTGGTAGTTCCGTCAAATTCAATATCCACAATGGTAAAAGTAGAATAACTAACTTTTCGGAACGAACAAACAGGCAAAGTATCCATAATTATTTCGGCTGTTTGCCTAATATTACGGTGATCTTTTGTGAAATTTAATGCCATGGATGCGGTTAAAGTAGCTAAAACATTAGCCTTAACGCCAGTGCCCATTCCATCAGACAAAACAGCAATAATGCGGCGTTCCGATTTAATCCGTTCGGATAAAAAAACATCCCCGCATATCGAATTTGGTTCATGAATAGCCTGTTGGCAATCTACCTCTATATAGAAAATATCTTCAATCATTATTAATTATTCTCATCTATTTGATACGATTTTATGATTGAGTGCAAAATTTTCTCCGTTTTTGAAGAACTTTCGCCTAGCAGATAAGCAATTTGCTGAACTGTTTCTAAATTTTCGCGAATTACTTCTTTAGCTCTTTCAATAACTTCATCTTTTTGCACTTCAGGATTTTCCATATCCCGAATAACACCTCCAACAACTTCATGTTTTTTAATTGTAAAAACCGAAATATTTAACAGCTTACCTTTGTAATCCTCATCCCGAGTAATGTTTTGTTCGCCAGTAAAAATAACGGATGCAAACATTTTATGAAATGAAATTAATGTTTTTAAATCGGCTCCAATTAATCCTGGAACGATGTTATCAATTTTTTTAGCTTCATTACCCAAAAGTTTTACAAAACTTTCGTTTGAATGTAAAACTTTCAAATCTTTATTTACAATAACAATGGCTAACGGAATTTTTTGAAGCATGGATGTAACGGTGTTTGAAAGTTCTTTGGCCGTTTGCTCCTCTTCTCTAGCTTTCTGTTCCGACTTAATTAAAGCTTCTTTAGTATCAGATAGTTTTTTATTAATTTGAGCCAATTCATCAATATAAGTATTCATTTTATCATACGAATACGTTGGACACATTTCCAAATTTGCATATCCATTGCAAATTGCAATTGCAAATTTTGTACAAGACTGATAACCACAAGCTCCACATGATAAAATATCTCTTGTTCTATCGCGTCCTAATTCTGCCAGAACTTCCTTCAGTTTATCCCCCGAAGGATTAGGAACTCGTTGATCATCTTCTCTATTATATGTTCGTTTAAAGTCAATAATATTTTCATATTTTGAGATATCTTTAATCCATTGAGCTTTATTAATAGTTTTTAATCTCTTTTCAACATAATTAATTACCAAAGTACGACGTAAAAACTTATCTCCTTTTTTAGAAGTACCTGGTCCCATAATGCAACCATCGCAATAAAAAAGGTCGATGTGTTGTTTAATTTGAATATTCTTTTTAAATTCTTTAATCACTTGCAGAAAATTATCCCTTCCTTCGGTACAAATAATTTTTCCAGTTAATAAATCCTCATTAATATCCACTGCCTGCAGCATTCCTCTAGTAATAGGGAATAAGGAACCTTTATTTCCCAAGGGTGGATCAAATTCTGAATAACTAACAGAAGTTTCGTTGATATTAAATTCGGCAAATAATTCACGCAACTCGATATATGTAAGAACAGCATCAATTTTAGAATTGGTATCGCTCACTCTTTTTATCTCTTTTTTAGCTGCAATACAAGGGCTAACATGAACAATTTTAACATCTTCGCCATATTTTTCGCGAACTACTTTTGCAGTTGCAAACATGGGCGATATGATGGGTGCAATATTATCAATTAAATCGGGATAAAATTTTTCAATATAATATATTACCGATGGACAATTTGCAGTAAAGTAATATTTTCCATTAAAGTTTTTAAACAACTTTTCATATTCAAATGCAACCAAATCGACACCAAGAGCAATTTCGGTAACATAATCAAAGCCCAATGCTTTAATCATGCTCACAAAACTTCGATAATCGGAAATATCCGAAAATTCTCCCGAAATACTAGGAGCAACAATAGCTGCAACTTTTTGAGTCGAATTAAGTAGATATTTCACCTCATCTTTTGAATCTTTGTAATGAATTGCATTTTGAGAACAGACGGTAAAACAGCTTCCACACAATACGCACAGGGATTCGATAATTTCCGAGAAGCCATCTGTAACACGAATTGCTTTTGAAGGACAAACTCGAACACAAGAGTAACAAAGTTTACATTTATCTTTATCAATGTTTATCAAATTTTTCATAAAAGGTTATTTCAGGTTGAAAATTTCGTCTAAAACCTCTTTTATTGAATCCACCTTAACCGATTCGTACATTTTTCGATCGATAAAAAGAATAGGACCTTTGCCACAATTACTTGAGCATAATTTACCTCTAAAATCAACAGAATCTTTTAATTTATTATCTTTAATATAGTTTTCTATCATTTTTAAGGTATCTCTGTTTCCTCTAGAAAAGCAAGAACTGCCCAAGCAAATTATAATTTCGTGTTTAGTTTCCATTTCACAATATTTTTGCATAAATGTACAAAAAAAGGTTAGCATGCTAACCTTTTTTTCATTTTTTATTCAAAATTTTAGTAACGTTCTCTTTTTTTGTAATGAGTATGAAGTAATTCGTGTGCTTTATGGCTGTTTGGTTTACCCAAAAAATCTTCATAAACAGCAGCAACTTCAGGGTTTTCGTGCGATTTACGAATTGTCATATTCGCATCTTCTTCGTAAATAGCATCCATACGTTTTTGTCTGATTTCTATGTTTGTAGGAATTGGTTGACCACCTCCACCTAAACAACCACCAGGACAAGCCATGATTTCAATAAAATGATAATCTGCTTTTCCCTCTTTAACGCTTTGCATCAATGCTTTTGCATTTACTAAACCGTGAGCAACTGCACATTTCAATTCAACACCTTCTAGGAATGACCATTCAGGAACTGTTCCAGAAATAACAACCGAAGCTTCACGAACACCTTCCATACCACGAACTGGAGTAATGTCGAGGTTTTTAAATGGGATTTCCTTTCCAGTAACCACTTCCCAAGCGGTACGAAGAGCAGCTTCCATAACCCCACCAGTAGCACCAAAAATTACGGCTGCACCAGTTGAAGTTCCCATGATGCTATCGTAATTTTCTTCTTGTAAAGAAGAAAAATCAACACCCGCTTGTTTAATCATTATTGCAAGCTCACGAGTAGTTAATACATAATCCACATCTTTGTATCCGCTGTCTCTCATTTCAGGACGATCAGCTTCAAACTTTTTAGCGGTGCAAGGCATAATTGAAACGGAAACTATATTTGCAGGATCGATGTTTTTCTTTTGAGCATAATATGTTTTCACTAAAGCTCCAAACATTTGTTGTGGAGATTTACATGTAGAAAGATTATCCAACATTTCGGGGAACATGTGTTCGATAAATTTAATCCAACCTGGAGAACACGAGGTTGTCATTGGAAGAGCAACGGTATGATCTTTATCTTTTAATGCTTTTTTCAAACGACCTAGAAGCTCAAAACCTTCTTCCATAATAGTTAAGTCGGCCGAGAAATCGGTATCCAAAACGGCGTCGAATCCCAAACGTTTAAGAGCTGCAACCATTTTACCTGTAACACGAGTTCCAGGATCGTTACCAAGGTCTTCACCAAGTGCAATACGGACTGCAGGAGCTGTTTGACAAACAACGTATTTGTTTGGATCTGCTAAAGCACTCCATACTTCTTCTATGTAATTTTTTTCGACCAATGCACCAGTAGGGCAGCGGATAATACATTGTCCGCAATTTGTACAAATTACCTCGAACATAGAGTGATCGAAGAACGTAGAAATTTTCATGTGGTCGCCTTTATGAGCACAACTAACTGCACTCACATATTGCAACTCTTCACAAACGCGAACACAACGTTGACAACGCACGCATTTACTGTCGTCTTTCACAATTGAAGGCGAATAACGGTCGATAGAATAATGTTTCAAAGGAACTAAATCAATGAAGAAATTATTGCTGATTTTGTATTCAGCAGCTAAATCTTGAAGTTCACATTTTCCGTTTTTATAACATTTTGTACAATCGGCGTTATGTTCCGACAACAATAATTCAATTATATGTTTACGAGCTGTACGAACTTTATGACTATTGGTGAATATTTCCATACCATCCGAAACCGGAGTAGCACAAGCTACTGGTAAAGTACGGGCACCAGTTTGTTCGACAACACAAACACGACAATTTCCTGCAACATTAATGTCGGAGTGATGACATAATACAGGAATATTAATGTTTATTTGACGAGCTGCATCAAGGATTGTTTTTCCTTTTTCAACGCTAACGTCAATATTATCTATGGTTAAATTTACTTTTTCTGCCATTTTTTTTAAATAATTTAATTTATGAATAATCGACGATTAGTATATCATTTCTTCTTTAAAATTAGTAACAATCGATGAGAAAGAATTTGCTACAGATTGTCCTAAACCACATTTTGCAGTAATTTTCATGGTTTCGGTTAATTTAAGCAAATAATCTAAGTATGAAGAGTGTTTATCCCCTCTTTTAACTGCCTCAATGCCATGAATAAGTTGTTGAGTACCAACACGGCAAGGAGTACATTGACCGCAAGATTCTTCTTGGAAGAAATCTAAGTAATTGCGAAGCACATTGTACATTGATCTAGAGCTATTGAAAAGCATCATAGAACCACCAGTAGGAAGGTTATCTCCTTCAAGGTCGCTTTGATAGCCAATAATTGTAGAATCGAATTTTTTACGAGGAACGCAAAAACCAGATGCACCACCAACTTGAACTGCTTTAGCATCACCATCGCCAAATTCTTCCACAAATTCGCGCAATGACATACCAAGCTCTAATTCATAAATTCCGGCAATTGGAGTATCTCCAGAAATAGAGAATAATTTTGAACCACGAGAAGATTTTGTACCTAATCGTTTATACTGTTCGGAACCAATTTTACAAACAATAGCTGCGGAAGCCAAAGTTTCCACATTGTTAACAACGGTAGGTTTATTTAAATAACCTTCAATAACTGGAAAAGGTGGTTTATTACGTGGTTCGCCACGTTTGCCTTCCATTGATTCTAAAAGAGCTGTTTCTTCACCACAAACGTAAGCTCCGCTACCCATGAAAATATCAATTTCGAACTCAAAATTGTTTTCTTTCATAATGGCTTGGAAATCTTTTAATTCCTTACGTAGTTTTGGCACTAAATACTTATATTCGCCACGAAGGTAAATATAGCCTTTATTTGCACCTACAACCTTTGCAGCTATAGCCATTCCTGTTAAAACTTTAGCTGGTACTCTTTCTAAAATTTCACGATCTTTAAATGTTCCTGGTTCGCCTTCGTCTGCATTACAAACAATGAATTTCTCATCGGATTTAGCATCCCTAGCAAATTTCCATTTTAAACCTGTTAAAAAACCAGCGCCTCCACGACCTTTAAGTCCAGAGTCTATCATTTCATTAATTATTTCATCGTCTGTTTTAGCAAACGTTTTTGCGATGATTTCCCTGTAGTTATCTTCATTGAAAATCAAGTCAACTCGTTTAAGGGTTTTTTCTGCCATATTAATACCTCCTTATTTTAATATGTTCCTTTTTTACTATAACTATCTATAATTTCTATCACTTTCTCTTCGTTGAGCTCGATGTGAATGTCGTCGTTAACCAACATTGCAGGTGCTTTATGACACCATCCAAGACAATTGGTTTCTAATAATGTAAACTTTTTGTCTTTTGTAGTTTCGCCTAACTTCATTTTTAATGTTTCCTCGATGGTTTTAATCATTTGATTTTTCCCTTTCATGGAACATGTAATAGATTTACAAACACGAATTACAAATTCTCCGCGAGGCTCTGTGTCCAAAAATGAATAAAATGTTGCAGTGCCAAAAACCTGCGCTGCTGACAAATCTAATTCTTGAGCTACAATTCTCAAGGATGTTTCCGATAGTGTTCGTTCTTGCTCGATTATACCTTGCAAAACTGGAAGTAAACTTTCACGCTTTTTACCGTAAATGTTTACAAGTCGTTTGACTAGGTTTTCAACTTCTACCATAACTTTTTGTTTTTAGGTTAATATTTAATCAATGTATCTTTAATAACTATTTATTCATTAGTATCGTTAAATTCATCACGATTTATGGCAAAGATAATTTTTAATTCAAATTGTATTCTTTTTTTTTTAACTATTTCATTATCCAATTAGAAATTTAAAATCAATCTACATAATGATTTGAAACTGAAAGTACATCCATATTTATAAGATTTATTTTTTTTACATTTATCGAAAACTGGCGGTTTATCTTACCTTTTTCTTAAATCATTTAAACCTAATTATCAGCACACAAGGCACTGTGTTATTTTTCTGTTATCTTTATTTTTTAGCTAATATTTACATTTTAATTTTGGCACGATTTTATATTTTAAAGCTAAAAAAAAGAGTTCCTCAATTAAGGAACTCTTTTTTTTGTTAATTAAATTCTAACTAAACTTTATAGAAAGGTAATTTAACCACAACTGCCTTTAATTTCTTATCGCGGATAGCTATAAATATCTCGGAACCTGCTTTTGAAAATTCAGGTTTTACATATCCCATTCCTATCGCCTTTTTAACAGATGGACCTTGCGTGCCAGAGGTAACTTTGCCAATTGGATTTCCCCCTGAATCGGTTATAATATAATCATGGCGAGGTATTCCGCGGTCAATCATTTCAAAACCTACTAATTTACGACTTACACCTTCTTGCTTAAGTTTTAAGTGATAATCCTTATCAATAAAATTATTATTATCATTAAATTTTGTAATCCAACCTAATCCAGCTTCGATTGGCGAAGTAGTATCGTCAATATCGTTGCCATACAAGCAAAATCCCATTTCTAAACGCAGTGTATCGCGAGCTGCTAAACCAATTGGTTTAATATCAAATTCTTTTCCAGCTTCAAAAACTGCATTCCAAATTTGTTCGGCATTTTTGTTTGGAAAATAAATTTCACAACCACCCGAGCCAGTATAACCTGTTGTTGAAAACAAAATATCTGGAATTCCTGCAAAAGTTAAAGTTTTATGTGTGTAATACTCCATATCTTCAACCGAAGTATTGGTTAATTTTTGCATTGCTTTTAATGCCAAAGGACCTTGAACAGCTAATTGCGAAATTTCATCGGACGAATTTTTGATATCGGCTCCAATTTTTTCATTTTGCTTTTGAATCCAAGACCAATCTTTATCAATATTTGCTGCGTTTATTACAAGTAAATAACAAGTATCACTCATTTTGTAAACCAACAAATCATCTACAATACCGCCTTTGCCGTTTGGCATGCACGAATACTGGATTTTACCATCAATTAATACTGCAACATCGTTTGTTGTAATATATTGTACTAAATCGAATGCTTTTGGTCCGCATACATATACTTCGCCCATGTGCGAAACATCAAATACACCAACTTTTGAACGAACATGTTCGTGCTCAACTAATAATCCTTCGTATTGCAAAGGCATGTAAAAACCAGCAAATTCGACCATTTTGCCACCCACAGCTTCGTGAATTTTGCTAAATGCAGTGTGTTTCATGATAATAAAATTTTGAATTATTAAATAATTTATTGATAGCAAAATTAGTAAAATATAAATAGACTAAATAATATATTGGCAATTTATTTTTTTTCGGAATTATATTTAAGTAGTTTTCTCGATTTATTGACTTTTTATTTAGCTTTGTAAAATTGATTTAATTCAGCAAGTGAGTTTTACATTATAATATTCCTAATAAATTATGAACAAACCTATCGGAAAACTTTATTTAATTCCCACTCCTATTGGCGAAAATCCAGACCATGAACTCCCTGCTTTTAACCGCGAAGTTTTAACTAAAATAAATGTATTTATTGTGGAGGAAATTCGCACAGCTCGAAGGTTTTTAGTAGCTAATCAGTGCAAACACTTGATTGATGAATGTGAGTTTTTTGAGTTTAACGAACATTCAAATCGTCAAAATATTCCCGATTTTTTAAAACCCGCTATTCAAGGTAAAAACATTGGATTAATGTCCGAAGCTGGATTGCCATGCATTGCCGACCCAGGCGAAGAAATTGTTTTAGAAGCACAACGAATGAATATTCAAGTAGTGCCTTTGGTTGGCCCATCGTCCATATTTTTAGCACTAATGGCTTCGGGATTAAATGGCGAATCTTTTATTTTTCATGGTTATTTGCCAATTGAGCCATACAGTAGAAACAAATTTTTATCATCCATTTCGATGGATGCAATAAAAACAAAAGCATCTCATATTTTTATAGAAACTCCGTATCGAAATGCAAAAATGTTTGAAGCAATATTATCAAGCTGTAAGGAGGATGTATTGCTTTGTATTGCTATAAATATTATGACTAGAAAACAATCAATCATTACAAAAACTGTGGCTGACTGGAAAAAAACTAAAATTGATTTTAATAAGATTCCAGCAATTTTTATTATTGGAAGCGAATAAAATATTGTTATACCGTTTTTGAATTATCTTTGTATAAAGAAATCTCCACATTGAAAAAAACAAATATTCATAGCAAGCTCCATTTAAAGTTTGAAAATTTCAATAAAATATTGATTTTTTCGGCATTAATTCTATTTTGCTCTCTCTCCCTTTTTTCGCAAAAAAACGCCTCCTCTTTTACTCGAAATATTTCCATTTTAAACAGCAATATCCAAATTAGCATTTCGAACAAGCAACA
Source organism: Bacteroidales bacterium (assembly GCA_038210985.1). Taxonomy (GTDB): domain Bacteria; phylum Bacteroidota; class Bacteroidia; order Bacteroidales; family WCHB1-69; genus JAQUGA01. The sequence continues at coordinate 27,086 of JBBQWB010000019.1, read as the reverse complement.
TACGGTTAAAATTAAAGATTGGGCAAAAACTACAGAAATTGGCACTCCTGAGTTGCCTATTAAATATGAGTTGGTTTATATTCCTCAAAATTGCGAGGCAAGTATTGATTTTCATATTCACAAATCCAGAAGAATAAATGGCGTTAATTTAACTAAATCATTACCTCAGCAAATAGATACAGAGGAATTACCGCCATTTAATCCCGATTCAATTCCCTCTTATCCAATTATCGATGCTTGGTTTTTTAATTCGCCCGTTAGCATCGACAGGATTATTGAATTTAGAGGTCATAAAATGGCATTAATCAAACTTTCGCCAATACAATACAATCCTTTTCGCAAAACCCTTATTATCAATACTAATTTTGATTATTCCATCCATTTTAAGCAAAAAGCAAATAAAATAAATTCGGATAGAAGTCCGAAAATATCCATAAAAGACATTCATTCGCTTAAACGATGGGTTGTAAATCCCGAAAGCATTACATTATTATATAGTACTAAACAACAAAATACTTTTTCAAATTATTTGATTATTTCGAGTTCTAATTATTCTGTTGCAGCCGATTCGCTTGCTTTATGGAAACAAGAATGTGGATACAAAACAAAAATTATCAGCAAACAGCTTTGGACCAGTGCTTTAATAAAAGACACTATACAATATTATTATAATAGCATTGATCTTTGTCCCGATTATGTTTGTTTTTTAGGCGATCATAATTTTGTTTCTGGAACTGAAAAACTCGCTCCGCCTCCACTTCCCGATATGTTTGCCACCGATTTATATTATGTTTGTATGGACGGAGTAAATGATTATTTTCCAGATATCGCTTACGGCAGAATTTCGGTTTCAAATTCAAGCGAAGCATTAACTACGGTTAAAAAAATAATTAATTACGAAAAATCGCCACCGCAAAACGCTTCATTCTACCAAAATGCTTCACATTGTGCTTATTTTCAAGATGAAACTTTAGATGGATTCGACGATAGACGATTTGTGCAAACATCCGAAGAAATTAGAGATTACATTCAGCAAAACACGGATATCCAAGTGCAACGTATTTATGAAGCTAATTCGGATGTTAATCCACAATTTTGGAACAATGGCTTATATTCAGCCGGCGAATCCATTCCTGCCGAATTATTGAAACCCAATTTTGCATGGAATGGCTCCACTTCCAACGTAATAAACTCGATGAATTACGGACGATTATACGTTTTTCACCGCGATCACGGATATTCGAATGCCACGGGTTGGGCTCATCCATCGTTTGTAAGTTCGCAAATTCAATACCTATTTAACCTAAATCAACTTCCATTAATACTAAGTATAAATTGCCACACTGGCGAATTTACAAAGCCCGAATGTTTTGCCGAAAAAATGCTTCGTTTGCCCACGGGTGGATGTTTTGGGATTTTTGCTCCATCTTTTTACAGCTATAGCGGATATAACGATGCATTTTCGCTTGGAATTATAGATGGATTTTGGAATAATCCAGGTATTAATCCAAATTTTACTGGAAGTGGCGGAACTCCCACACCTGATTTCGACAATGCGATGTCGTCTAATAAACCTGGCGATATTTTAATTCATTCGCTGATTTACTCCACTTTACATTGGGGTTTTAATCAGCATACTAACGAAGTTATGCACTATTTTGGCGACCCAGCAACAACTTTTTACACATCATTGCCCGAGCCAATAACAGCATATATCTCCGACACTATTTTTTGCAATTCGGAATCATATTTTATTCAAACCCAAAATTGTACTAATTGCATTGCTTCCATAAGTTTACACAATCAACTTGTGGCAAGTTCGCAAATTATAAACGACACACTTAGCTTGCATTTCAACCCAATGTATGGCGATACTGCTTATATTACTATTACCGGAAGTGGAAAAAGACCGCTTATAAAAGCCTTAACTTGGCTTTGTAATCAGCCGGTATATGCTCCAATTTCTGATTTTTCGGTTAACGATAGCATTGCTTGTAATGGCGTTATTCAATTTACCGACCAAAGTTTACATTTTCCTCAGCAATGGTTTTGGAATTTTGGCGATGGAAATTATTCAAACTTACAAAATCCAACACATAATTATAACTCACCAGGATATTATACGGTTAAATTGAAAACATTAAACATTCATGGAGAGGATTCAATTTTTAAAATTAATATTATTCATGTTATTACGCCAGATGCTCCAATATTTTCCGATACTTTACTCTGTAACCCTTCTGAATTAACGTTAGCTGCTTTCGCAAGTCAACAAGTGTATTGGTATAGCGATATGGAACGACAAAATTTGATTGGAACAGGTTTAAATTATTACTTCAACAACCTTACGCAAGACACTAATATTTATCCATTTACAAAGAATATAATATCCAATTTACCACTTGGTATTAGAAATAATTCGGGGATTGGCGGATACATTTACAACACCAAAAAGAATTATTTAGTATTTCACACATTTGACGATTTTACATTGATTAGTGTGAAAGTTTTTAGCAATACTACTGGAAATAAAATTATTGAATTAAGCGATTCGGCAGGAAATGTTATCACAAATAAAGTTTTTAATTTCAGCATTGGCGAAAATATCGTACCTCTAAATTTCATAATTCAAAAAGACAAAAGATATCGTTTAATTGGACCTACCTACTCAAACTTTCATGCTACCAATGTGGATGTTCAATTTCCATACACACTTCAAAACGTGTTGAGTATTGACAGCAGTTCGTCCCTTAACCCTTTGGATACTTATTACTATTTTTACGATTGGAACATAAGTCGTTTATGCTTTAGCAATCCCGACACTTTAACGGTACGAGTTCAACATATCGACCCAAACATTTCACCATCTGGTAAATATATTTTGTGTTCCGATTTAAGTTCCTTTACAATTTCAACAAATTCTGGGATGGAAGCCAATTGGTCGAACGGAGTTGTTGCTCAAAGTATAAACACTTCACAAGCAGGCTCTTATTCTGCATATTTTTCACTAAATTCGTGTATTTATTTTTCGGACACTTTGCAACTTCTTCCCTATTCTGCAATAAATACTTCTTTTTCGATTAATTGTTTAAACAACCATTGTGAGTTTAGCAACACTAGTTTAAATGCCATTTGGTATGTTTGGGATTTTGGAGATGGAACATACAGCAATGAAGCCAATCCAACGCATATTTTTGCAGACACCGGCATTTACAACGTACAATTGATGGCATATACAAATTGCGACACCGCATATTACAACCAATCTATTATGGTTGATGCACTTTCGGTGTGCGAATCTGGATTACCAAACATTAGCGTGTATCCAAACCCAATGAGCGATGGTTTTTATGTTTTAAATAGCAATTGCCATAACAGTTCTTTTATTTTATATAATTCAAATGGTCAAATAATTTGGCAAAAATCGGACAACAAAGAGAAAATATTTATCGACATGAAGCCTTATTCGAGCGGAATGTATTTTATAGAAATTAGGACATCAACCGATGTAGTAAGACTGAAATTGCTGAAAATTACTGAATTATAGAGATTTTGTGAAATATTTATATTAAACGAGTATTAAAAATATATTATTCTCCTGACTTCGACAATGCGTCACACTGAATGAAATGATAATTATCTATTTTCTGATACTTTTTTTCTTGTTTAATCAAAATTAATCAAGCAGGAAAATTAAAAAATAAAACTGCTTGATTTAGTTTGATTTAACCCCGATTTAGTGGTTGTTTAAATTTGTTTTGACAAATTTATTTACAACCATTTAATCGTTTCAGCGATAATAATTGCTGATTCTGGTCCAAAAAAAGTATCCAAAAAAAAGCTAGACAAAACTAATGCTTCCACCCGCCCTGCTAAAACAAATGAAATTCAGGAAAAGTAGTCAAACCAAAAACTCCTACGCAATAGCCCATATTAAGTTTTTGTTTGAGACGCAAGCTGCTTTTACATACCATGCGGTAACGTAATCCAAAACTCCCGAACCCGAAAAGTTACTAAATTCCTTCACTACTTCATCACGTTGTATTTGAGTCATCAATTTCGACCCAATAAATGGCGGGTTCCCTAATATATAATTGAAAGAGTTTTTAATATAAATGCCCTCATGTCTTGTCGTTGTTCGCTCATCAATAATTGTGAGGTTTGTAGTTTTAATATTTACAGTTGTATATTCTGGTTGCGGTTCACTCAATCTGATAGTTGTATTGTTGGCAGTAACTTCTATTAATTCTGAATTAATCAAACTTTTCCAATCAATTTGCAGTGCATTCCCGTGAACAATTTTAGCAGATTTCTTTAACGGTAACCGCACAAAATATTGTCCAAACTCGTTACTTATAAGCATGTTCATTTGGTGGTCTATGAGCCACATGGCAAATTCGGCAATACGAGCAGGAAACACCTCGTATTCAATTCCATAAAACTGATCCACGTTAAGCCAAATAATGTCGCTAACATCAATAACCCTTTGTCCTGACTTATTTAACGCCCTTAAAACTTCTAATTCAAAGCAACCGCAATTCTCTGTATGTTATTACTAAAAAATTACCGCAACCACAAGCAGGATCTAAGAATTTAAGAGTGCTTAATTTTTTATGAAATTCTTATAATTTGCTTTTTGCCTATACCGAACTTGTGGAAACATTTTTTATGCTTTCAAATTCTCGCCAAAGATCATCTAGAAATAGTGGTTTTATGAGTTTAAGAATATTGGTTTCACTAGTATAATGAGCTCCTAAATTTCTTCTTTCGTTTGGGTTCATTACACTTTGAAACATCGAACCAAAAATAGCAGGCGAAATTTTGCTCCAGTCAATATAGCAGCAATCTAATAATGCTTGTCGCATATTTGTGTCAAAACTAGCAGTTGGCAATATTTCTTCAAATAGTTTTCCGTTTAAGTATGGGAAGTCGGCAAGTTGTTCGTCAAGATTTTTGAAACGGTTTTCTTTAGATGTGTTTAGTACCTGAAAGAGTTCTTGAAGTTTTGATGCGAGGTCGCTGCCGTCTTTGTTGGTTCGTTGTTCAATATAATCCTGAAACTGTTGCTTATTGAAAATAGTAGTATCTTCGGAAAACAATAAAAACAGAACACGAACCAAGTAAACTTCTAATGGGTGTCCAGTATATCCGATTTTTTTAATCTATCGTGAAGTTTCCCCATTAACTCTGCTACTTTTATGTTTGCAGGATCTTGCTCCTTGTAAACTTTTTTTAGGTAGCCTAAAATATAGCCAAAATGCTGAACGTTGTTTACAAAGTCGTTAAGTTTAAATTCTATGTGTTTATCTTCTTCAATGTCGTAAAGTCGGAAGTTTTCAAAATCTGAAACAAGAATATATTTTGGTAATTCGTGTTGTTTAAGTCCATGTGTATAATCAATTGCTTGTTGATATGCTTTGTCAAGGTTTTTACCCCGACTTTTCATTTCAATTAAAATTGTTCCTTTCCAAAGCAAGTCAATATAGCCGTCTTTTTCGTCCAGTTTTTTAATTCTATGCTCAAAAGCACCAACTCGCTTGCTACTAATACCAAAAAAATTAAAAAACTCAACTAAAAATGGCTTTGCATCTGCTTCTTCGTTTGAAGTGCCAGCCCATTCCTTTGAGAAATTCAATGCTCTGGCTTTTATTTCGTTCCAACTTAATGCCATTTTTTATTATTTAATCGGTCAATTTAATATTGCAATGTCTAATTTTTAAAACCTGCAAGAAATAATAGAATAAACACAAATTTACAATAATTTTACTTCTTCTTAGGCTTTGTATACAAAACTTTATAGAAAAAATATCCGGTAAACAGGGTTACTGTAATTTGAACAACCAACATCGTAATTAATGCTTCTGTATTCATGATTTTTTATTTTTATGACGTTTTTTGGATGCAAAATAAACCAACACACAAAATGTGAAAAAAGTTAGCAATAATAAAACTCGCGAAAGGTCGATAAAAAGAATGTCGTTAATCACCGAGCCTTTGAAAATAGCTTCGCCTTTTTTCACAAACTGACCTTCTACAACCAGCAACTGATACCCATCTTTGATTTCATATTTTTTTGCTTTTTTCGCATCCGTTACATCTTTATTAATTACCACATAATTTCTTTCTCTCAATGTTTCTTTACCAACAAAATAGCCTTCGTTTTCGGAGTAATAAGAATCTGAAAAATAACTGGTATTTGGACCAGCACCTTTATGTATAATTTTTCCAAATACCGACCCATTGTCAAGCTCCCATCCCGAAAAGCTAAGTTGCGACCAATCGTTGTCTTTAGGACTAATCATAGCACCTATAAAAACGATAATCAACAAAACAGGAGTAATATATTTGATAATAAATTTGTAAATGGAAGGTATTTTAATGTCGGCAGCGTAGGTAATTTCCCTCCATCCTCTTTTCATACCAAAAAACCAAGCAAAAAGTATCGTTTCGAGCATTGCAAAAGTAAAAAGCGAAACGGTTCCGCCCCAGTAGTCGTATTCGTCAAAAACACCTTTTTCAAAAAACAAAACCGTTGGCAATCCAAGAACTAGTATTAACAATCCAAAAGCTAGAGCGGATTTTTTTCTCGACCAATTGTATTCGTCTTGGAAAAAGCCCATTGCTGGAGTTCCCATAGCTAAAGACGAAGTAATTCCAGCAAAGAAGAGCAATCCGAAAAAAGCTACACCCGCAAAAATTGCCATTATTTCGCCCCATTGTTGAAACAAATAAGGCATGGTTCTAAAACCTAGTCCCAAGCCTCCCATTTGAACTAAATCTACCACTTTATCAATTCCTAAATAACCGATGGCAATGGAAGTAATAATGGTACCTCCTAAAACTATTTCCACAAATTCGTTCATAAAACCAGCCGACATGGCATTTAGAGCAATATCCTGATCTTTACGAACATACGAAGCATAACATTGAATGGTTCCCATGCCAACCGAAAGTGTGAAAAATATTTGTCCAGCAGCTGCAAACCAAACTTTTGGGTCGGATAAACTGGAATAATTTGGAGTCCATAAAAAGTTAAGTCCTGTTAAGCCATCATTAATTGCATTGTTTACTCCCGCTTTTATCAATGTGCCTTTAATTGCTAAAAATATTCCGAAAATAATTAATAACGGCATTCCAATTTTAGCAGCTTTTTCAATGCCACCACTCAATCCTTTGCTTAATATCCAAACATTTAAAGCCAAACATAGCAAATAAAAAACAATAGCTTCGTATGGAATTAAGGTAGTTGAATGAGAAACATCCAAATAGCTATCGAAAAAGGATGAAACATCGTTTTGCGACATTCCATTAAATGTACCTGCCACCGAATGCCAAATATACGAAAGTGTCCAACTTTCCAGATAGCAGTAATAAGCAGCAATGGCTAAGTTTGAAAAAATTCCGAAAACACCCACGTATTTCCACAATTTCTTTTTATTCATTTCATCTAAAATAAATGGAGTTGAATGATGTCCAAATTTACCACCAAATCTACCCGTTGACCATTCAATCAGCACCAAAGGAATTCCTAACAATAGAAACGAAATAAGATATGGAATAATAAATGCTCCACCACCGTTATTGATTGCTTGAACAGGAAACCGTAAAAAATTTCCAAAACCGACCGCATTACCAGCCATAGCAAGTATAAGTCCTATGCGTGACCCCCAAGATTCTGTTTGTGCCTTTACCATATCTTACATTTTTAAGCTCCTAAATTACATTTTATTATTGTGTTAACAAAAATAATTTTTATTCAATTTTTGAACTCATCACAAATTACGCCTGAAGGCGTAACGCCTTCAGGCGTAATTTGTGATAAATTTCTTAAAAAATGGGTCACTAATGAAATAACTGTTCGCAGTTTTATCAATAATGCTTTTATCCATCAATACTGCAATTGCTTTTTGTATTGAAGATGGAGTTGACAATCGATGTTTTTTTAAATATTCGTTAGAAAATATATTATCACCATTTATAGTAAGAGCTTTTAATGTGTTTTTTTGCAAAACCGATAATCTATCAAAAAGTTCGTAGTAATAATCATGTTTTAAAACTATTACTTGATTAACACATAAATCAACAATTTGTATGGTTACTTTATCTTGCGAATTTACAAGATACTGCCATATTTCGGCTGCTAACAATTGAATATAATATGGTATTTCGGCACTGCATTTAATAATATAAGTTGCAACTTCTTCTGATATTTCAATGCCTGAATCGGAAAATTTATTTTTCAAAAAAACAATTGTCTTATCTTTTGGGAGAACTTCTAATTGCATATGAAACGCTGAATTATAAAAGGCACGTTTTTTATTATTGAACATATCATTTAACAAGTGGGTGCGACTTCCTAAAAAAAGATAATTCACTTGTTGTTGTTGAATTTTGCTTCTTAAAAGGTTTTCAAAACCGATTTTTTCAAAGTTTGTAATTTCTTGAAATTCATCAAAAATTACAATCACTTTTTGGTTATCTTTTATAAGTTTTTGTGGCAAATCAAGAACATCCGAAAGAGTTTGTGGGGATACTCGATGTTCTACAAAGTCAATTCCAAGCTCAGGTAAACCATCACTACCAATAGACAGTATTGGTCGGATTGATTTAACAGTTGCTGAAATAATTTCCATGATTTTTTGAAAATTAGTTTGTTTTTTAGCAATAGACTTTATGTAATAACTTACAAAAACTTCAATTGAATAAATTGGCAAAAAATCAAAATAAATACAAATTACTCCTTGTTTTTCAAATTCTTCTATGGCTTTAAATACTAAAGATGTTTTACCATATCTTCGAGGAGCAAATAAAACGAGATTATTACCGCCCAAAAGTGTTGATACAATCCTTTCACATTCAATCTCTCTATCAAAAAACTTATCACCTTTTACAATCGTGCCAAAACTAAATGGATTCATAACATTCCTTTTTTACAAAAATACAAATTAATATGATTTACAAACATCCCCATAAGTTTTTTCTCAATTAGTCTTTAAAAGTTAAATTTCTCCAACCACAAAAATAGATACTTTGTATATAATACTCAACCTCTGAGGAATTTTGTAATACAAACCGAATCTTTTGTGTCTACTCATCTTTAAAATTTCTTTCCATAGCTAGTGCTATGCAAAGAAATTTTGCATCAATTAGTCGCAAAATCTACTGTTTTCTATATATAAAACCACTATTGTCCGATAAAATAAATAAATTTTGCTTTGGGTGTAAATTACTTCAATCAATTTTTGCCTCAATCCTAAAGGATGCATTGATTTTCAGCAATTTACACCCTTGAGGGGCAATAAATTGCGGAAAATCCATATTTTTAAAATACACAAAAACAAACCCTACCTTCCTTCATTTTACCTATTAGTTTGTTATACAATATCATACAACAGATGTCAAAATTTATATCGGACAACAGTGATTCAAAATAGTTAAATCTTTGGAAAATTATAATTTACTTCTTACATTTGTTGAAGGTAATTAGCAAATTTTTAAATATGAAAAATAAATTAACTTTAGTAATTGGGTTTGTTGCTTTTACTTTATTTGTAAGTGTAAAAGCTCAAAATGTAAACATAAAAAAGGCACTAACACCCTTCGAGTTGCAGTCGAATAAAGAGGTTGAAAACAATATTTATAATTCGTATCAAAACGTTAAAGATGCTTTTGAAAATGCATATAAGCAATGTCCAGAAATACCACGTGGTCTGCTCGAAGCCATTTCGTTTAATTATACTCGTTTTACACATCGAGCTTTTACTAAAAATTCCGATGATGCTGGTATAGGAATGCCACGCACCTATGGCGTAATGGGCTTGACTTTAGATGGTCAGAATTATTTTAGAGATAATTTGAAAAAAGTTTCTGTTTTATCCAGAATATCCATTCAGCGAATTATCGAAAATTCCAAAGATAATGTAATGGCTTATGCAAAGGCTTTTTCAAAAATTGTAGAGCAAAAAAAATTGAAAAGTAAATCACCCAGTGATTTTATTCCAGTGATTATTGAATTATGCGAATTGCCATTAAACGAAGATTTGCAAAACGATTATGCAATGAACACATTTTTATATGGAGTTTTCGATTTTTTAAATAATACCGATTATTCAAAAAAATATCATTTTCCAGTTTATAAAATCGATTGCAGTAAAATATTTGGAGATAATTACAAGGTTTTATCATCTTCTCATGTGAATATTAATGGCGATGAAATTATTTCGAAAGAAAATGTTCGCTTTAGTATAAGCTCTATAAATAATACAAAGGGAATAGCTTCAAGCGATTATGGTGCTGCAATATGGAATGCTGCAGCAAGTTGTAATTTTACAGTTGGAAGAAATACCACAATTTCAGCTGTTGTTGTGCATTACACTGCTGGTTCTTATGCGGGTTCTATTTCGTGGTTTAAAAACTGTGATGCTCAGGCTAGTGCACACTATGTACTTCGCTCTTCGGATGGACAAATTACACAAATGGTTTTAGAAGCCAATAAAGCATGGCATGTGCGAAACGAAAATCCATATACTATTGGTTTAGAGCATGAAGCCATAGAGCCAGTTCAAAATTATTTTACAGTTGCCATGTATCAGGCATCTGCAAATTTAGTTCGAGATATTTGCAATAGTGGATATGGTATTTCTCCTTTACGAATGTTTTATCGCGATACTTTAGATGATGGAACAGTGCTAGATGCTGGAGTTCACTCGCTTGGAGCTGAAGGTTCGTGTATCAAAATTAAAGGACATCAGCATTTTCCAAACAACGATCACACCGACCCAGGTCCATATTGGAATTGGGAATATTATTTTAAACAAGTAAATAATACTACTTCGGTTACAACTTATTCTACTCCAAGCGGAACTTTTACCGACGATGGAGGTGCAACTGCTAATTACACAAACGACAAGCGTTTTCTGTATTTAATTGATGTTCCAAATGCAAGTAGTATAACGCTTAATTTTACTCAATTTGCCTTAGAAACCAACTACGATTTTATGTATATTTACAACGGAAATTCGGTTTATTCACCTCGAATTGGACGGTATAATACAATAAGTCCAGGAACCGTTACTTCCACTGGTGGTCAAATGCTTATTGAGTTTCGTTCCGATTGTGCAACTTCGGCAACTGGTTGGCTAGCAAATTGGACTTCAGCAACAGCCGATAATGTAGCACCATCGAGCATTATTGTTCAAAATGATTCAATTTGGGTAACTGCAAATTATTCACTCGCTTTTACCGATTCGGATAATGCAGGCGGAAGTGGCATTGATAGGCGTTTTTATCAAGTTATGTATAATGATGGAGTGGAGTGGACTGCGAATCAAAATAAAGGTTTTGCAGTGGATAATTTTGAAATGTACAATACCGCTAAATGGAAAATTCCAGCAACTTATCCAGCTTGGAGCGTTTCGGGTAATGCACTTCAAATTTTAGATACAAACTCCGATAATTCAAATATTTATACCGCATTAAATGGAACCTTGAGTAATTCATATATGTATGATTTTTATGCTAAAATAGATGGAACTTCGGGTAATAAACGCTTTGGATTTCATTTTGCTAGCGACAGTGCTACGCTTTCTAATCGTGGAAATTCATATTTTATATATTTACGCCCAGCAACTAGTCAATTAGAATTTTATCGTGTGGTTAACAATACATATACTCAAGCTAGTGTTGTTACGGGAGTTGTAACCAATTTAAATCAGTATTACCATTACCAAATTGTTCATAATCGAATTAGTGGAAAAATTGAAGTGTTTAGAGATGATGTTTTCCTTGCCTCTTGGACCGATCCTTCGCCATTAACCACTCCATCTAAATATTTTTCGTTTCGAACAGCAAAAACTCAAATGTTTATAAAAAACATGAGAGTTTACCGCACACGAGTTGCTTCGGTTAATATTACTGTAGGTTCTGGAGATACAGATATTCCAATTCAAAGCAAAAATAGTAGTGTTATGTCTAAGGTTAAGTCGCTCGTTGTGGATAATAATAACAATTACTCGTCGCTTATATCGAAAGAGATGAGAGTAGATTGGACGAAACCCATAAAAGTTACTGTGAATGATGGATTAAGTAGCGATTTGGATGTTTTTGGAACGCAAGGTGTCATTCGTGGAAATTGGAGTGTTGCGGTAGATACAAATAGCGGTATTCAAAAATATAAATATGCAGTTGGAACATCGCTTGGTGCTTCAAATATTGTTTTATGGACAGATAATGGAATGTCCACAAGTTTTGAAAAAACAGGATTAACATTAGTGGATGGAACAACTTATTATATTTCGGTTAAATCGCAGAATGGGGCTAGTTTATGGAGCGATAGTTCAAATTCAGATGGAGCTGTTTTTCATATGCAAGCAGTTGCTGATTTTAATGTAAGCAATCCTCAAATTTGTACTGGTAGCAGTGTTCAATTTACAAATTTAAGTTCGAACACTACCAGTCAACGATGGTATTTTACTGGTGGAAATCCGGCAACTTCTACCGCTTTAAATCCTACTGTTACATATTCTACAGCAGGAAATTATACGGTAATTTTAGCGGTTACTGGATCTTCGGGTAGCGACTCGATTGTTCGGACTAACTACATTCATGTTCAGGCTGTGCCAGCATTGCCAGTAATTGTTTCAAATCCAGTTGTTTGTCAGGGTAGTATTGCTACAATTAGCGTTTCGGGAAGCGATACTTTAAAATGGTATTCATCTATTGTTGGAGGAACAGTTTTATCGACTGGTTCTACATTTAATACTGTTGAGTTAAACCAAAGTGCAACGTATTATGTCCGATCCGAAGTAGGAAGTTGTATAGGGAATATGCGAACAATTAATGTATTGGTTGAGCCAATGCCTTCGATTCCTCAATTATCAGTGCCAACTCCAATTTGTAGCGGAAATAATGTTCAATTAACAGCCACTGGAACTGCTCAAATTAAATGGTATAACGATAATTTGGCTAATAATTTAGTTTTTATTGGTGCAAACTACACCTCTCCAAACCTTACCGAAAATACAACATTTTATGCTCGAACTGAAACTCAACATTGTGTTACATCTTTAGGTAGCGTTTTGGTACTTGTTAAGCCAGTGCCTTCTGTGCCTACAGTGAATCCAATTCAAAACATTTGTTATGGCGAATCTACGCAGTTATATGCACAGGGCGAGTCTATGATTAAATGGTACAGCTCAACTTTAGCAACTTCTGTTTTAGCTACTGGCGAAACGTATCAAACACCACCTATGACAATTGCCGATACGTTTTTTGTTAGATCGGAATTAAGCGGATGCAATAGTGATTTTGCAAGTGTGATTGTCGAAATTTTTAGCCTGCCAGCTGTCCCAACTATTAGTGTTGTTTCTGGTCAGTTATGCTCAAATGTGGCATCCAATAATCAATGGTATTTGAATTCTATTCCGATTGATTCAGCTGTAAATCAGTGCTATACACCTGCTGTTTCAGGTAGTTATTCGATAAGGGTTAGCAACGAAAATGGATGTTTGTCGCCAATTTCAGCTCCTTATACCTTTACAAATATCTTAAATTCTACTGTAAATTATTCTATTTCAATTTATCCAAATCCTACCGAAAATAGTTTTGTAATTAATTTTGAAGATAATTCCGAAGCAAAAACGATTTTCGTGTATAATTCAATTGGACAAAAAATATATGATTTATTCCTTCCTCCACATTCTTCTAATCAGGTTAATATCGATTTGAGTAATTATCGAAAAGGAATGTATTATGTGGTTATCGAAACTAATAAACAGGTGTATTCAACAACAATTATTAAAGAATAATTATTTTCATATTTATGAAACGTATATTTTTTGTATTCGTGTTTTTTCTATTTTTTAAAAGCAACTTTGCTCAAATATCTCAACCCTCAATTCATCAACTTGAATTAGAGTTTTATAATAGTTTGGGATTAACTACAGATGCTCAATACGAGTCTGTTACGGGATTTAATGGGGCAATTTCTCAGCCAAAAAAAAAATCGTGTGATTTACAAAAAATAGTTTTTGGATGGAATCCATATTGGATGACTTCGCAATATCAAAACTTTCAATGGAGTTTACTTTCCGATTTTTGTTATTTTTCATACGAGTTTAGTGCAACTACCGGAGCAGTAACGAATAGTCATAGTTTCTTTACGGCAAGCTCAGTTACTGCTGCATTGTCAAACGGTAAGCGAGTTCATCTGTGCGTAACTTTATTTAACGATTTTTCAACATTTTTTGCTAGTTCAACAGCTCAACAAACTTTAATTACAAATTTGATAGCAGCTGTAAAACAACGAAATGCACATGGAATTAATGTCGATTTTGAAGGTGTTCCAACATCCGAAAAAACAAATTTTACAAATTTTATGAAGACACTTTCTCAACGCTTTCATGATTCGATTCCAAATAGCAAGGTTTCAATTTGTTTGCCTTCTGTAGATTGGGCTAGCAGCTACGATGTGCTTAATATGAATAACGATGCGGTGGCTTCGCGAAATGTGGATTGGTTTATAATTATGGGTTACGATTACTATTACGGTGGTTCAACTACTGCAGGTCCAACCGACCCATTGTATCCTTTTCAATCTTCTTCTACTTCCTGTTTGTCAAAAACATTTACCTATTATGCAAATAAAATTCCTTCTACAAAACTAATTATGGGATTGCCAAATTATGGTCGTCAATGGCAAGTGAGTTCCACGGGAATTCCTGCTGCTACAGTTTCGGGCACAGGAACGGCTAAAACGTATAAGCAAATAAAAGATAATACTTACGGCTATTACAGTGCTTCAAATGCAATTTGGAATAACGATGCTTTTTCGGTTTGTTATCAATTTCAGGATGCAGGGCTTTGGTATCAATGTTTTGTAAACAATCCATATAGCTGGGGCAGAAGATTAGATATGACGAATCAACGCAATTTTGCTGGAATTGGAATTTGGGCTTTAGGTAACGATGATGGATATTCGGAATTGTGGGATAAAATAAGTCAAAAATTTTCAACTTGCTCTATGGTAGCTTGTTCCGATTCTGTTTTTGATATGGGTGGTCCAAACCGAAATTATTTCGATAATGAACAATATTCCTATACAATTGCTCCTACAGGTGCTTCGAGTGTGTGTTTAACCTTTACTGAATTTTTAACCGAAGCAACTTATGATACCTTGTTTATTTACAATGGAAATTCCACAGCATCGCCACTTATTGGTACGTATCATGGCTCTAATAGTCCTGGAACTGTAAATGCTTCGGGTAATGCACTTACGCTTCGTTTTAAGTCCGACGGAGCCACCAATAAATCAGGTTGGAGAGCCATTTGGAATTGTACGGTGGATAATACTCCTCCAAGTACTCAAATAAATTTAATGGACAGTTCATGGGTAACTTCCTCGTTTACATCAACTTTTACGGATGAAGATAATGCTGGAGGAAGTGGTGTTAATTCACGCTTTTATCAAGTGATAAATCACGATGGCACAGCTTGGTACGCGAATGAAAATCGTGGTTTTGCGTACGACGATTTCGATTTATTAAATGCGAATCGATGGACTGTGAACTTGGGAGGTGGAACTTGGAGTGCTGTTGGAGGTGCTTTGTATGGTTCCGATTCAATAAACGATAATACAAATATTTATGCATCCTTAAACGGTAGTTTAAGCGATATTTACATGTATGAATTTACCACAAAAGTGGATGGGCCATTAGCAAATAAGCGTTTTGGATTTCACTTTGCTTGCGATAGTGCTTCACTTGCAAATCGAGGAAATTCGTATTTTATATACTTCCGCCCAGCTAGTCAGCAATTAGAGTTTTACAAAGTAATTAATAATACATATACGCAAACAAAAGTTGTAACGAGTGTTGCTACTAATTTGAATACATATTATCGAATTAGAATTTTACACAACCGAATAACAGGCTTAATTGAAGTTTATCGAGACGATGTTTTACTCTCGTCATGGACAGACCCAAGCCCTTTAACCACGCCTTCAAAATATTATTCATTTCGATCAGGACAATGCAAAATGTGGGTAAAAAATTTCAGAGTTTACCGTTCCCGAAATGCAAGCGAATCAATTTCAGTTGGTCCATCAAACACAAACGACCTTCGTTGGCAAAGTCGGAATAGTTCTATCGCAGGTAAAATTGTTTCCATTGTAAAGGATAATGTCGATTTGTTTTCAACCATTAAACAAATAAATTTGAAAATTGATTATACAATACCAAGTTTAACAACTGTAAATGATGGATTAAGTAGCGATTTAGATATTTTTGGCACGCAGGGAATTATCCGAGGTAATTGGACTACTGCAATAGATACAAATAGTGGTATTCAAAAATACATGTATGCCGTTGGAACTACCGCAGGTGCTTCAAATATTGTTGCATGGACAGACAATGGTTTGGCTTTAAACTTTGAAAGAACAGCTTTAACTCTTTTGGAAGGAACTACCTATTATATATCTGTAAAAGTGCAAAATGGAGCCAGTTTATGGAGTAGCGTAGTGTCGTCGAATGGAGCTGTTTTTCATTTACAACCAATTGCCGATTTTACTTCAAATGCTACTCAAATTTGTACGGGTAGTAGTATTCAATTTACAAATTTAAGTGCTAATTATACTGGTCAAACTTGGTATTTTAGTGGAGGAAGTCCAGCTACTTCAAATTCTGTAAGCCCTTCAGTAACTTATGCTACAGCTGGAAATTATCCTGTAATATTAGTGGTAACTGGAGCCTCAGGTAAAGATTCGTTGTGTAGAACCAGTTTTATTCACGTTCAAACCATGCCTAATCCACCTGTAATTGTCTCAAATTCACCAGTTTGTCAAGGTAGTATTTCGCAATTAGTTGTATATGCAAATGATACAATAAAGTGGTATGATTCGCCATCAGGTGGAATTATTTTGGGATATGGACCAACATATCAAACTGGGATTTTGAATCAAATTGAAACCTATTACGTCCGTTCCGAATCGGGTAGTTGCATGAGTTCGATGACAATAATTGACGCTCCTGTTGAAACCATGCCTTCTATTCCTGTTTTGTCCACTCCAACTCCTGTTTGCTTTGGAAACTCAAGCACTATAACAGCTACTGGCATGGCCCAAATTAAATGGTATAGCGACGAATTTGCAAATAATTTGGTTTATGCTGGAGCAGTTTTTAATACTCCAAATTTGACTCAAAATGAAACTTATTTCGTTCGCACCGAAACACAATATTGTATTACTCCAATGAGTATGGTTACGCAACAGGTTTATTCCGTTCCTCTTGCACCTCAAGTAGTTGCTTATCAGGAATGTTGTTTTGGCGATTCATTGCTTCTGCATGCCGATGGAAATGCCGAAATTTATTGGTTTTCATCGATAAATGGGTCAAATGCATTTGCAACTGGAAATAATTATCAAACTCCCGCTTTTTTTAATGGGGATACCTTGTATTTAAAATCTAAGGAAAATGGCTGTTATAGTAATTTTTCACAAATTGAAATAAATGTACATGAATTACCTCAAACTCCAATCATTAACTTTGTTTCGGGACAATTATGTGCCGATGGAGTAGGGGATTATCAGTGGTTTTTTAATGCTGCCATAATTGAAAATGAACTTAATTCATGCATAAATCCTTTAGCAAATGGAAATTACTCCGCTCGTGTAATAAATAATTTGGGCTGTATGTCATTGCTTTCCGAAAATTATTTTTATAATGCTAATTCAGTTTTTGTGAATAATGCAAGTAACTCTATAAACATTTACCCAAACCCATTTAACGACATGTTGTCAATCAGTTTTGATAAATCACTGAATGTTAAATTGATTTCCATTTATAATTCAATCGGACAATTAGTTTTTGTTCAACATCTGGCAGATAATTGCAGCAATGTTTTTGAAATAAATACTTCGGAATTTAGCAAAGGCATTTATTTAATAAATGTGGAAACGGAAAAAGCTATATTTTCGATTAAAGTAATGAAAGATAATTGATTAAAGGGAAGTTGACCCTTGCTTATTCCTGTTTAATTTGGGTTTAACACTTAAAATATCCAATGATTGTAAACACCATCGACCCCTCTAGGACTTAGTTTTTTGATATTTTACCATATTGTCGCCTCTACAAAGCTACTGTCATTTGTAAATTAATATTCAAAAATTGCTTGTGGTGTGAAATAAAGTATTATATTTGCATAAAATACTAATAAATGCACTGCACGAAAAACGAATAATAACACTGCATAAAATACTAATAAATAAACTGCATGAAATACCAATAAGTAAACTACATAAAATACTAATTAAAGCACTTAATGGAAAACTAATAAGTACACTGCATTAAAAACTAATGAAAGCACTTGATGAAACACTAATAAGTATTCAATTTTTAAAAATTTTACGAACGATATTTTAATACATAATTTGAAATGGCAACGGTACAAGAAAAATTAGCAGAATCACTAAAAAAGATACTGAAATTTCAGGATGCTCATGGTTTTGCTATCATAAAATCATCCGAAATATCGAGGATTCATATTGTAAGGTTGGTTGAAAATGGTTTTCTTCAGGAAGTGATGAAAGGATGGTATATTTCTTCTCGTCCAGATAGTTTTTTTGGAGACACAACAAACTGGTATGCATCATTTTGGGTGTTTATTGCAAAATATGCAAAGTCGAGATTTAGGAATAAATGGCGTTTGACTCCTGAACAATCATTAGTTATTTACAGTGGCAACATGGTTGTGCCTTTGCAGGTTATTATTCGCTCTCCCAAAGGTTCAAACAATATTGTCAAATTGATGCACAATACATCGATAATGGATATTAAAACGAACATTGCAGGTTCGGTTTATAAAGAAACTCAATTTGGATTAAACCTATATTCTCTTTCTGAAGCCTTAATTGAATGTAGCCCAGATTTTTTCAGGAAGGATAATATAAGTGTGAGAACTTGTTTAGCTCTTGTAAATGATGCTTCCAATATTTTGAGTATAATTCTGGAAAAAGGTCAAACCATAAAAGCTGGTCGCCTAGCCGGAGCTTTTCGCAATATTGGAAATGTTTCCGTTGCAGATGATATCCTGAACACTATGAAACGTTTAGGATATGACATTAGGGAAGTTGATCCATTTACCGAAAAAACAAGCATCCCAAATATTCGTGTTACTTCACCTTATGCTGTTAGGTTATCTTTGATGTGGAGTGAGATGCGTGAGGTGGTATTAAGTTGTTTTCCAAAAACGACTAAAGTTCATCTTGATATTGAATCATATATGAAGCAATTAGACGAGCAATATAAAATGGATGCTTATCACTCCCTTTCTATCGAGGGGTATAAAGTAACGGAAGAATTAATAGAGAAAGTAAGGAGCGGAAGCTGGATGCCTGAAAAGAATACTTCTGATATGGAGCAAAAAAATGCAATGGCTGCCAGAGGATATTGGGAGGCATTTCAGGCTGTGAAAGGAAGTATTTTAAAGATTATTAATGGAGAAAATGCGGGCGAAGTTATTGAAAAAGACTTTAGAATATGGTATATGGAATTATTTGCACCAAGTGTTAGTGCAGGATTGCTTAAAACTTTTTATTTAGCTGGATATAGAAATCATCAGGTATATATAAGAGGATCAATGCAAACTCCTTTAAACCCCGACTCCATAAGGGATGCAATGCCAGTTTTGATGGATTTATTGAAAAATGAGGAGGAAGCATCTGTTCGAGCAATATTAGGACATTTCTTTTTTGTTTACATTCATCCTTATATGGACGGAAATGGAAGAATTGCCCGCTTTTTAATGAACACACAATTAATTTCTGGTGGATACAATTGGACTGTTATTCCTGTTGAAAGTAGAGACGAGTACATGGAAGCAATAGAAAAAGCAAGTGTTCGGGGAGATATTTCAGATTTTGCTCAATTTATCACTTCATTGCTTCACAATCCATAAAAAATTAATAAATCTTTTATATTGTTATTCACTATTGTCCGATAAAATAAATAAATTTTGCTTTGGGTGTATATTACTTCAATCAATTTTTGCCTCAATCCTAAAGGATGAATTTATTTTCAGCAATTTACACCATTGAGGGGCAATAAATTGCGGAAAATCCATATTTTTAAAATACACAAAAAACAAACCCTACCTTCCTTCATTTTACCTATTAGCTTATTATACAACATCATACAACAGATGTCAAAATTTATATCGGACAACAGTGATTGTTATTGTAAAAATATCAATAAAGTTGGCGTTTTTTGCAAAAACTATTTATCTCTTCAAAGGAGCTGCATATAAAATAACATCATCTTTGGTTATTTTTTTATCACATAAAATTACCAAACGTTCAATTACATTTCGAAGTTCGCGGATGTTGCCAGTCCAATTAATCGTTTGCAATTCATCAATAGCATCCTGAGTAATTTCAATAATTGGTTTACCTTGCGATTGGCAAATGTCATCCACAAAATGACGAGCTAGAATGGGTATATCATCAAGTCGATCGTTTAGCGTAGGAACATGAATAATAATTACACTTAAGCGATGGTATAAATCTTCTCGAAAGCTCTTTCTTTCAATTTCTTCTACTAAATTTTTGTTCGTAGCAGCAATTACTCTAACGTTTATATTTATCTCTTTTTCGCCACCTACGCGATTGATTTTATTTTCCTGAAGAGCACGTAAAACCTTAGCCTGAGCGGATAAACTCATGTCGCCAATTTCATCTAAAAAAAGTGTGCCTCCATCGGCAAGTTCAAAATTCCCTTTTTTCTGTTTGATAGCCGAAGTGAAAGAGCCTTTTTCGTGTCCAAAAAGTTCACTCTCAATAAGTTCAGAAGGAATTGCAGCACAATTTACTTCAATAAAAGGATGATTTATTCTGTTGCTTTTTTCGTGAAGCCAATGAGCAACAAGCTCCTTGCCAGTGCCATTTTCACCAGTAATTAATACCCTTGCGTCGCTCGAAGCAACCCTTTCAATCATGTTTTTTATATCCGATATGGCTTTGGAATTTCCAATCATTTCGTATTTCTGACTTACTTTGCGTTTAAGTATTTTAGTTTCGGTCATTAAATTCGATTTGTCCATCGCATTCCGAACGGTAACTAAAAGTCTGTTTAAGTCAAATGGTTTAGAAATATAATCAAAAGCACCTTTTTTAATGGCTTCTACGGCTGTGTCAATATTTCCATGACCAGATATCATTACCACTGGAGTATCTGAAGTTTTAGTAATTTCATCTAAAACTTCTAATCCATCTATTTCAGGCATTTTAATGTCGCATAGAATCAAATCGAACTTTTCAGTTTTTACTAATTCCAAAGCTTTTAATCCATTTTCAGCATCTAAAACTTCATACTTTTCGTATTCCAAAATGTCTTTCAACGTTCTGCGAATACTTATTTCATCATCAACAATCAATATTTTAGACATAAATAATTATTTTTAATCAATGTGTAAAGTTACTAAATCTTTGACAGAAAGTGAACATTTTTACGGATAAATTTAATGAAAAGCATTATTAATCGCTTCTTTTTGAGAAAAATGCATCAAAATTGTTTCAATTGCTTTAGGTCGTTAAAAAAATCAGGATATGATTTTGAAACACATTCGGCATTTTGAATTATTACTTCATTATTTGCTCCCAGTGCAGCTATTGCCAAAGCCATTGCCATGCGGTGATCGTGGTGAGAATCAACGCTTCCACCACAAACAACTCCACCAACAATAAGCATTAAATCGTCAAAAATTTCAATTTGAATTCCGAGTTTTGCAAATTCTTCTTTTAAAGCCATTCCACGATTACTCTCTTTGTGGGTTAAGCGCGAAACTCCTTTAATTTTTGAAGTGCCTTTGCAATACGCGGCCAATGCAACAAGTGGTGGAAATAAGTCGGGGCAATCGGTTGCATCAAATTCAAATTCTTTTAATTTGTTTTTCGATACTTCCAATACGTTATTTTTCCACTCAATATTTGCCTCAGTTGATTCTAATGCTTTTAAAATTTGTATATCCGATTGATAGCTTGATGCATTTAAGCCTTTTATTGAAACAAAACCACCAATAGCTGCCGCTACCATCATAAAGCTCATGTTGCTCCAATCGCCTTCTATATTGTAATTTTGAGGAATATATTTTTGGTTTCCTTTAATTTTAAACCGACTTAATTTTGAGTCTGATTCTATTTCAATTCCAAAGCGATTAAAAACAGCTAAAGTCAACTTTATGTATGGTTTACTGTTGAGCTGTTCCACGAAAATAGTCGAATTTTCGGAGACACAAGGTAAAGCCATTAAAAGCCCAGTTAAAACTTGTGAACTGATTTTTCCATCAATTTTTGCAGAATTGCCTTTTAGTTTTCCTTTTATGCTAATAGGTAAACGGTTATTTGTGGAAAAACATTCGATGCCAAAATTGGATAAAGATTCGGAAATTAATTCAATGGGACGTTTTAGTAAGGATTTACTGCCATTTAAAATACATTCTTTCCCAGTTAATCCGGCAATAGGAGCAAACATGCGTAGAGCCAATGCCGATTCGCCAAAGTGTAATTCGCTGCTAGTATGAATTAATCCACCTGTAATAATTACTCTATTTTTTTCGATGCTAATTTTTGCTCCCAATTTTTCGGACACTTTTAACGCAACTTTGGAATCCTCGCAAAACGAAGGATTTGTTATCACCGATTCGCCTTTAGCCAATAATGCTGCCGCAACCACTCTTTGCATCTCGCTTTTTGAAGAGGGTGCAATTAGATTTCCATAAATGGAGGATGGCTTAATTAAAATATCCATATTAAAATTTGATATTATTCACCTGTTGGCTTTCGTAACTTAATAATCTTTTCCATTTCTTCAACTTCAAATTGTCCTTCAGCCGTTTGGGTGTCTTTAGACATGGAAACATACATAAAAGGAACTCCCAAAAATAGCGAATCAAGTCGAGATTGTTTTCCTAATTCACCCATTGCAATGGAAATTATATTTACGTATATTTCATACAAGATTAAAAGTCGCTCTACATCTTCTTTAATATTTGCAAAACAAGCTATTTTAATAATGTTGGCACCTTTTACCAAACATTGTATAATAATTTCGTCAAGTTTATCATCGTTTGGTGTGTTTTGATAATTATGGTACGAAATTATTTTTTTACAATGGTTTAACTCCGCATTTTTCAAAATATTTTCCATAAATGATTCCGAGGATTCAAACTCAATATCCACATATTTAGCTCCCAGATTTATGGCTTTTAAAAGTATTTCTTCCCTTTGATTATCCGAATAAAATCCGGGGCGACAAGTTGCAATAATTTGGGCTTTTTGACTAAACAATGAGGCAAGTTCTTCCTCGGAAAAGCTGCATTTATCCAAACGTAATTCAACTAATTCGTATTCGGAAACTGCTTTTTTGCAATTCGAATAATTTGAAGTGTCAATGCTTACACATAACATAATAATGATTTTTCTATTTCGTTAAAATCAACCTTTTTAATGGTGGAAATTCCAATTGCATCCAAAAAAACAAAATTTAGTTGTTTGTCTTCTCGTTTTTTATCGCCCCAAATTGCCGATAAAAGATCCTTTTTATTCAATTTTGTTTCGACTGGCAATCCTAATTTTGAAAACATCATCAGGATTCTGTCTAAATCCATTTTTGTAAAACCACATTTATCAACTGACCATTTTGCTGCAAAAATTGAACCTGTTGAAACCGCTTCGCCATGCGAAAGCGAAGATGTTTTTTCGATGGCATGAGCTAAAGTATGTCCAAAATTTAAGGTTCGTCGGACTCCTTTTTCATTTTCGTCTTGTTCAACAATTTTAATTTTAGTTTTTATTGAATGGAGAATAATTTTCTGCATAATTTTTGCATCCCGATTAAGTATTTGAGGAATAGAATTTTCTATAAAACAAAACATTTCGGAATCAGAAATTAAAGCATGTTTAATGATCTCGGATAAACCGTTTCGAAATTCACTGTCGGAGAGTGTGTTTAATAATTTTTGGTCACAAATCACAAATTCAGGTTGATTAAACGTGCCAATCATGTTTTTAAATCCATTAAAATTCACTCCATTTTTACCACCAATACTTGCATCAACTTGCGATAATAGGGTGGAAGAAACGAACCCAAAATGCAAACCACGCATAAACGTACTTGCAACAAAACCAACTATATCGCACACAATTCCGCCACCAATTCCAAGAATAAATGTGGAACGGTCAACGCCAATTCTGATAAATTCATTATACAGATATTCAATTGTTTGTAAGTTTTTAGACAGCTCGCCAGGTGGAATTATTAGAGTTTGAAAATTTCCAAAGAAGCTTGAATATATTTCGTTTACGTTTACATCCGTAACTATTACCACTCGATTAGTAGAAGTGTATTGGTTAAAATTTGAAATGGATTCCCCAATTAAAATCCTTGAAATTCCCGATTTATTTTGATATTGAATTTCTTCCATAATTTGAGTTTAATTTTTCGAATGTTCGCTATTCATCACTTGTGTTTGCGTATTTATGGATTCCTGATGAATGCTCTTAAATAGCTGAATAATAAACTCTTCACTCAATCCTTTACACATGCCTTTTTCAATACTTTGTTGAACAATTTCGTCCCATCTTGAAATCTGCACCGCTGTAATTTTATTCTCTTTTTTATATTTTCCTATGGTTCTGACAATATTCATTCGTTGAGCCAAAATTTCCAATAATTGATCGTCCATCACGTCAATTTGCGACCTTAATTCGTTCAAAACATCTATAAATTGTCGGTTTTGCGATTCGGGTAAACGAACAATTAAATTGTTTATAATTTGACTATATTCCTGAGGAGTAAGCTGTTGTTGAGAGTCGCTAAGAGCTTTATTGGGATTGCAATGAACTTCAATCATTAATCCATCAAAATTCAAATCGAGAGCTTGTTGCGAAACTTCTTGAATAAGATGCGTGTTTCCGGTAATATGACTTGGGTCGCAAATAATTGGTAAACCGCTAAAACGACGTTTAAGTTCGATAGGAATTTGCCATTGAGGCATATTTCGGTATTTCGATTTTTCGTAATAATAAAACCCACGATGAACGGCAGCAATTTTTGTGATTCCAGCTTCTGCAATGCGTTCAATTGCACCAATCCATAGTTCAATATCCGAATTTACCGGATTTTTAATCAAAACACCTTGTTCACAACCTTTCAATGCATCGGCAATTTCCTGAACAGCAAACGGATTAGCAGTAGTTCGAGCCCCAATCCACAGAAAATCAATTTGGTGTTTTAAAGCCAGTTCAACGTGCTTTGCATTGGCAACTTCTGTAGTAACTTTTAATCCAAAATCTTTCTGCACATTTTGAAGCCATCTTAGACCTTTTTCGCCAACGCCTTCAAACGAGCCTGGACGAGTTCGTGGCTTCCATGTTCCCGCACGGAAAATATCAATAATTTTAGTCTCCGAAAGTTCCTTGGCAGTTGTCATTATTTGCAATTCCGATTCGGCACTGCATGGTCCAGCTATGTTTAAGGGATGAGTTTTGTATTCGCCCCATTCGGTTATTGGAATTATCGGATAATTTGAAATCATTGCTTTTTGTAGAAGAATTTTATTTTACAAAGATAAAAGAAAATTTGCTTTGTTGGTAAACGGAGCAAGGGATTTGATTCGCAGCAAATTAAAATTTCCAACATATTTATGCATTTCAAACTTTAATTTCTATATTTGTAACTGAATTTAAAGGTATAAATCTAACATCAAAATCTTATGAAACCAGAATCGAAGAAAAAGTTTAAAAAGATAATTTTATTTATGGTTCTGGGGTTCATCCTCTTATTTGTATTCCGGTTTATTTTCGGATACACCAATACAACAGACAATGTTAGTGATCAATCGCCAGGATTGGATAATATTTCGAGCAATAAACGAAATTATGCTTCCAAGGAATACAAAGTTCAATCATCCGATGCCACCCAATCACCAGTTAAAGTGGATCAGAAATATGAGAAAATTGCGGAAATTAATACCAAATCAAATAATTTTGAAGAAGAGGAACGTCAAACACGTAAACAGATTGAAAAATATAATGCCATTATTCAATTTGAGCAAAAAAGTGGAAATATTGGTTATCAACGCATTGACTTGTTAATTGGTGTTCCACCCGAAAATTTCGATTCGTTATATAACTACATTATTACTATCGGAAAAGTTCAGGCAAAACAAATTACTAAAAAGGATAAAACCAATGAATACAAAGAGTTGAATGCTCAGAAAAATTCATTGGTGCAAATCCGTACATCGTTAATTGACTTAAAATTAAAGGGTGGGAAAATTGAAGAGTACATGGAGCTCGAAAATAGAATTTTGGAAATTGAAAAACAATTGCAAGAATTGGGTGTAAGTTTGGGCGATTTTGACAACGAAAATGAATTTTGTACCGTAAAATTTTCAATCCAAGAAGGCAAGATTTCTAACATAAATATTTTGTCCCGAATAAAAGTTTCGCTAGAATGGACGGTGAAATTGTATCTTCAAATTATGGTTTTGACTTTTTTCTTAACTCTTGCATCATATTTATTGCTTTTCAGTATCGAAAAGCTTAAAATTCTGGAAAAAATTATACGGAAATAGAGAGAAAATCATTATGCCTGTCAGAGATTCGAATGCTATGTTTCTCAATTTAATCATTAAATTTTACTGTTGTCCGATATTAATTTTCAATATTTTTCCCCTTTAATTCTCCGCTAGCTAGCGGAGAATTATTGAAAATTAGCTAGTAATCTAACTCAATAAAAAACCAAGATATTAATAAAATTCATGCAGTTAAAATACTGAAAATCAATTCATCCTTTAGGATTGAGGCAAAAATTGATTGAAGTAATTTACACTTGTCGCAAAATTTATTTATTTTATCGGACAATAGTGATTAAATTTGATGATTATTTCAATATTTTGAATTTTAATGAATGGCAGATTCAACTAGCAAATGCAACTTTATTGTTTACAAATTTAAAAAATATATTTTTAGGACTGTCATAATTTAATTTTTTTCTTGGTCTTCTATTAATTTTATACTGTATCTCCATGATTTCCTT
>JBBQWB010000018.1:0-38997 GCA_038210985.1 Bacteroidales bacterium | reverse complement strand
CTAAATAACATTAGCATGAGCTAAAAAAATCTTGCTTAGATTAAAATACAGCTTGTTCTCGAAACAAAATAATTTTATTTTTGTATAAATATTTTAGTGTACATAAAAAAAGAGTTGCGTTAAATAAAACGCAACTCTTTGATTTTGAAGTGGTCCCACAAGGATTTGAACCTTGGACCCCCTGATTATGAGTCAGATGCTCTAACCATCTGAGCTATGGGACCTCGAAATAATTTTCAATTTCGGATTGCAAATGTACAAAATTTATTTATTTTGCAAAACATTTAATCTCATTTTTATGGAAAATATAAAAAATATAATTTTCGACTTCGGTGGCGTTATCATAAATTTGGATATGGAAACTCCACTTCAGCTTCTCAGCCTTCACACTAAACTGAATGTCAACAATGTATGGAAAGAGCTTCGAAAGGCTCAAGTTTTTGACTTGTATGAAACAGGAATTTTAGACGATGAAGAATTCCGAAATTCTATTCGAAATTTTTCAAATAACGATATCGATAATGAACTCATCGACCAAATTTGGAACAGTATGTTGCTAAATATTCCACCTGAACGGATTGAAATTTTGAAAAAAGTCAGAAACCACTATAAAAGTTTTTTATTGAGTAATTCAAACTCGATACACTACAAGTATTATCTTAATCAATTAAATTTGAGATATGGATATTCAAATTTTGATGAATTGTTTGATAAAGCCTATTTTTCGTTTAACATTAAAAAACTAAAACCTGCTGCCGATATTTTTCAGCATGTATTAATCGAACAGAGCATTAAAGCAGAAGAAACTCTATTTATCGACGACAGCTTGGTGAACATTGAAGCTGCAAAAAAAATAGGATTACAAGTAATTCATATTTCTGAAAATTTAAACATTAATGATTTGTTTGATGAAAATGGAGTTTTAAGGATTTTCAAAATTTGAATTCCGCATACTCGGATTTCAAATCCGAGTATGCAGTAGCAAACAGTAAGGGTTTCCAAGCAAAGGTACTACGCAACTGATGAATTAGTGAGTTTTATATTCAAAATGATATACACGTTTTCTCAGAGTGCTTGATAAGAAAACGCCAAGTGCGAGGCTTGCGATGGCTGAAAAAAAAGAGTTTGCTTTTCGTAAATGACTGTTTTGAAGGCGAGCATAACAAAGCAATTGGTGTTTTCGTGCAAGCACTATTTTGCAAGTTTGCGAAACGATTTCAGTAACATCTGAATCTCCTTGCTGATTTTATAATATCTACAGTAGGCTTCGTTCGCTTTATCGATTATATCTTTATTTAACTCTTTGATTTTAAGTGTATCGGTCGAAAAAATTACACTCTTTTTCAATTTATATCTTTGTTCGTCAAAAGTCCCGTTTGGATTAATACCTATCCATGATTTTTTACCAAAAACAACATGAAAAATATTTCGAATTAATTTTAAAATATTCAAATTAAAGACAAATACAATTGGAAAAAAAACAATGAATATTAGAGCAGTAATAATATCAAAGAATCGTTTTTTTCGTTTATTTTTGGTTAAGGTAATTGAGTTTAAATTAAGCACATAAATATCGCCAGAAGTGTTTATTGAGTTACTTCCAATAATGGATAAACTTTCGGGTGGAGCTATTTTGTATTCCACATCTTTTTCTTGCAAAATCCCCATTAAGTCGATGATTTTACTAGAAGGAATATCATGGGCACAAAACACTACTTCATTAATTTCGTATATTGAAATAATATCTTCAATTTGAGATAAATCGCCAATAACATTTTTTGATTCAATCTTGTTTGGAGTCAATATTCCCAAAAAACTAGGAATTAGGGTTGTATTTCGAAGCAAGTTTGAAACTCTTTCGGCTTCGGAAAGTTCGCCAACAATTAAAAAACGTTTTTCGGTAGTTTTACCAAAATTTCGATTAAAAACTCCAAGGTATGATGCCAATAAACGATATGCAATTAGGGATGCAATTGCTAAAACAGCCCCAAAAATTATCATTGCTCTTGAAAAACGGAAAGTTTCGGGCAACAAGGCATAAAGAACTAAAATGGCAACAGTGCCTCCAAAAATTCCTTTGGTAATAAAGGAAGGTTGAGTTTTTTTCTCATATCCCTCGGCGAGCCAAATACCAATCAACCATATTAATATATATATTGGTAAAGCGATAAAATAAAAATCGTTGGTAAAATGACCATTTTTAGATGTCAAAACATTCGATTCCCAATATTGAGATAAAAAATAAACACTAACATAAATAACGAATGCATCAAAAATTGGTTGCCAAATTTGCTGAATAAATCGTTTCACAATTGAAATAAATGCTCGGAGGTAAATTGCCATTTTAATCATGGTTGAAAGAGTGCGGGCATGTTTATCCGAAAAATGCTTTTGGGCAAAAATTATCATTGCATTATAAAATACAAACACATAATTTAAACTCCCTTTTTTAGTACTCTCCCCTTTGTAGTGTATAATTCGAGCTTTTGGAAAATAATAATTTTTGTATCCTCCTTTTGTAATTCTATACGACAAGTCGATGTCTTCGCCATACATAAAATAATCCTCATCAAGCAATCCAACCTCATCCAAGGTTTTTTTGCGAAGCAGCATAAAGGCACCCGAAAGCACATCTACTTCATGAATTTGATCGTTGCTTAAAAATGTTAGATGGTATTTTCCAAATCGTTTCGACATTGGGAAAATTTTGGATAAACCAAAAATTTTATAAAAAGCAACTTCAGGAGTTGGTAATCCACGCTTCGACTCAGGCAAAAAGCGACCTTTTCCATCCACCATTTTTACGCCTAAGCCACCTGCATCTGGATTTTCGTCCATAAATTTCAACACACTCTCAAAGGTATCTTGCTCCACAATGGTGTCGGGATTAAGCAACAAAACATATTCTCCTTTCGACAATCGTATTGCTTGATTATTTGCCTTTGAAAAACCTAAATTTTCACGATTTTCGATAAAATTAAATTGTGGAAACTTCGATTTTACCATTTCCACCGAACCATCCACCGAATTATTATCTACAATCCAAACTTCTGCATGGATGTTTTTGATAGCATTATTAACGCTATGCAAACACTGTTCAAGAAAATGCTCTACATTATAATTTACGATAACGATGCTTAATTTCATAAAACGCAAAATGATTATAACTTCAAAAATTAATTTTCAGCGTACAAACCTAAGATTTTTTTTTCAATCCTGCTTTAAATGCTTCAATTTAATGAAACCTAAAAAACTAAGCATCTGTTTATCAACATTTAATAGCACAAATAGATTTTTATATTAAAAAAACAAAAAGCACGTAAATAATGTTAAATTTTTCTTATTAACCAATTTTATCTTGTAGACTGAAAATTAATAAATATATTTGCCCTAAGTATAAAAGAATATTACACAAAATAATTTTATAATCAATTAACCAAAATCAAAAAAACAAATTATGAAAAAATCATTTTTTATGTTTTTGGCAATATCTTTTTCCCTCTTTAGCGGATATAAGGCATTGTCTCAAACTTCATGTGCCAGTCCAGTTGCGGTTACCTTACCTCATACTGGAACAGGCTTAAACACCACTAACGGTGCAAATGTGTTCGACACTTTGGTAGCTTGTCAAAGTTCATTTATGGGAGGAAACGAATATTTATTTGCAATTACCCCAAGTGTTGATAAATTAATCAACATTGCACTAAGCGGAACTGGTCAAAATGTTGGTTTATTTGTAATAAACGGTTGTGCAACCGACCCATTAAGTTATTGTATTACAAAAGCCGAAGCTGCTTTAGGAAATCCAACATTAAGCAACATTCAACTTCATGCCGATTCAACTTATTATATTGTTGTTTCGTCAAAAATCACTTACATATTTGGCTTTCCTGTAGCAGGACAAACTACTGCATTTAACATTAGCATTACCGAAGTTAACCCTAATGACATGCAAATTCAATCCATTATGAAACCTATCAGTGGTTGTAATTTATCAAGCACAGATACCGTTCGTATTTGCATAAAAAACAGCGGTCAAGTAATTGCAAATAGTGTTCAAGTAGCATATCGTTTAGACGGAAATGCAGATGTAGTTGAGCCTATTGCCAACCCAATTGCCATCGGCGACAGCATCATATACACTTTCACTCAAACAGCGGATTTATCCAATCCTATTATCCATACATTTAAAACTTGGGTGATTTTAGCTAATGATGGAAATGCAAACAACGACACTCTTTCATCCACAATAACTTCTATTCCATTAATTTCTGTGTATCCATATACCGAAAATTTTGAAGCCAGCAATGGTGGATGGTACACTTCAGCTACAGGCAGTTCATGGGCATGGGGAGTTCCAGCAGCCGACACAATTCATAATGCAGCTTCGGGAACAAAAGCTTGGGTTACCAACTTATCTGGATTAACTACTATGGGCGAAACTTCCTATCTAAATAGTCCTTGTATCGATTTATCGGGATTAACTTTACCCGTTTTAAAATTGAAAATTAACTGCAAAATGGCTACTGCTCAAAACGCAGTCATTCAATATTCCATTAATGGTGGACAAACATGGTTAACAGCAGGTGCTCAAGGCTCTAATTGGTATAATACCGCAAATGGATTTAATGGAAGTTCAAATGGAACTTGGCAAACTAAATCCACAAAAATGGCGGTTCTTGGTGGACAAGCAAATGTTCGACTTAGAGTTATGTTTACTGGAAGTTTTACCACTTCGGAAGGTATTGGCGTAGATGATATCGAAATTTTTGAAAGTCCATCTAATGATTTAGGAGTTGTTCAAATTGTTTCTCCAAATTCATCTTGTGGATTAGGAATCGAAGCTGTAGTTGTTAAAATAGTAAATTTTGGAATTTCTGCACAAAGCAATTTTCCTGTTGGATATAGCATTAACAGCGGAGCTTACACATATGAAGATGTTTCCGCTACCATAAATCCAGGCGACACAATCACTCATACTTTCGCTGTTTACGATTTTACAACCCCAAACACATACGAAATTTCTGCAAAAACAAATTTAACCGGCGATGAAGAAATTGCAAATGATATGGTTTCTAAAACCGTGATAAATACTATTGCAATTACAACATTCCCTTACACTGAGAATTTTGAAAATGGTGCTGGCGGATGGATTTTAGGCGGAACAAGCCCATCATGGGAACTTGGTTTACCTGTTGGAACAACAATTATTGGAGCTGCTTCTGGAACAAACGCTTGGAAAACTAATTTAGATTCGCTACATAACTCTGGAGAAAATTCATGGGTAATTAGTCCTTGTATTAACTTAGGTACTTTAATAGAACCAGTAGTTGAAATAAAATTAAATTACAACACCAATGGCAATTTTCCAATTCCATTTGGAGGTGCTACTTCAACCATCGATTATTCCATCGATAATGGTGCTACATGGACAACTTTAGGAGCCAATGGCGACCCAATTAACTGGTATAATGCCACTACTGGAACTGGTTGGAGCGGAGCTACAACTGGCTGGATAACTGCTAAACGCAGATGCCCTGAATTAGCAGGTGCTACAAGTGCAAAAATACGTTTCCACATGAATGGCTCTACTACTGGTTTAATGGGACCTTCTGAAGGATTTGCATTTGATGATGTGAAAATATACGAAATGCCTCAAAAAGATGTTGCTGTTGTTCGTTTAGACGCACCAACAAATAATTGTTCAATGGGTAACACATACATATCGGTTAGTGTAACAAATCTTGGAGCTCAAAGCCAAACTAATATCCCTATTTATTACACAATAAATGGTGGATCTAGCTATGTTTCTGCAACCATAAATAATACAATAAATTATGGCGATACACTTTTTTACACTTTCCCATTAATTACAAATTTCTCTGCAATTCAAGCATACGACACTAAAATATTTACAGCTTTGGTTGGTGATGAAAATATTACAAACGACACTTTAATAACCGAAATTATTAACTCACCAGTTATTGCAACATTCCCTTATATTCAAGATTTTGAAACAGCTGCTCATAACTGGGTAAGCGGTGGAACAAATTCTTCATGGGAAGTTGGTGTTCCTTCAGGTCAATCTATTTACCCTTTAACTCCAAACAATAATTCATACATTACAAATGCTAGTGGAAATTATAATGAAAATGAAAATTCGTGGGTAGAAAGTCCTTGTTTTAATTTCTCCACACTTACGAATCCTTACATCAAATTTAATATTTCTTTCGAAACTCCAACGGACAATCCAATGTCAACCATTGCTACTACACTAGATGCTTCTACAGATGGCGGATATAGCTGGGTTACAATAGGTACAACTGGCGATAGCTCAAATTGGTATAATGGAATGGCAATTATGCCGGGCTTTGGCTCTATTGGATGGCAAGGTTATTCTAATCAATGGCTTACTGCAATCCATTTACTAGATGGCACAGGTGGATTAAACAATATAAAACTTCGAGTTAAATTTGGTGTGGACGCTTCTTTGTTCCCATTGCCAATTCCAGGTGGAACAGTAGGCTCAGGTTTTGCATTCGACAACATTGAAATTAAACAATGTGTACCTCCTGCACTATCTTTCTATACAGCTATTAACAACCGAACTGTTACATTCAACAATACTTCTACTAACAGCTCATCTTACACATGGGACTTTGGTGATGGTGGTACAGATAATACTACTAGTCCTTCGCATACATATGCAAACAATGGAATTTACGTGGTAAAATTAATTGGCAGAAGCGAATGTAAAGTGGATAGTATTTCACAACAAGTTAATGTGGGTGGAGTTGGAATTAATTCTAACGATGGAATGGCAAATATTACTTGCCAACCAAATCCAAACGATGGTAATTTCGACATTTTATTTAATCAAGTAAATGGAAATGTACAAATTACAATTATCAATGCACTTGGACAATCGGTAATGGCCGAAGAAGTTAACGTTTCGGGTAATGCAACCCATCGCATACATGGAGCAAATCTTGAAAAAGGAATATACTTTGTTCAAATTCAATCTAATACCTTTAAAACTGTACGCAAAATTATTATTAAATAAATAATTTTATTTATTATAAAGGGATTGTCGAAAATGATAATCCCTTTTTTATTTCATAATATAAGAACAATGTGAATAATATCTGACTTTGGCACTAGTATGCCCTAATTGAAATGGGAATTACCTATTTCCTGATACTTTTTTTCTTGTTTAATCAAAATTAATCGAGCAGAAAAATTAAAAAATCAAACTGCTTGAATTAGCTAAACTTAGACATAAATTTACAATTTGCAATTTTATTTATCTGCCTTTGGCATGGCAATAATATTTTATTCTATGCCTTCAAGCCAAGCAGGAAAAAACAGTGTGAGAGCGAAAGTGTGAGTTCTGAAAAAAGCCCATATTCAAATTATTCATCTAGCGGATTATCTATTTGATAAGCTGTCGCGGTAATTCGATTTGACATAAATTTACAATTTGTAATTTTTACAATAATATTATCCTACGCCTTCAAGCCAAGCAGGAAAAAACAGAGTGAGAGCGAAAGTGTGAGTTCTGAAAAAAGCCCATATTCAAATTATTCATCTAGCGGATTATCTGCTCAATCACGCTATCGCGGTGCTTCGCTTAGGCCTAAATTTCCAATTTGAAATTTCCAATAATATTTTATCCTACGCCTTCAAGCCAGACAGGCAATTACTTTTTTATTCGTGCAATGTTTTTTGTTATAAGGTACTCATGAGCTCGCTGCTTCGCTGCTCGGTTGGGCTCAAAAAAGTAATCAAAAAAAGCTTCCGCTGTCGTAAATATTCTAAAAATCAACTCATTTTGGCTAAAATCAGTTGATTTTTACGCCAAAATTCATAGATTTTTTTAACGAATATTTTCTCAAGGCGGTTATATAAGGTATCCGCCCTAGGGTCGGATTATCTGTTTGATATGCTATCGCGGTGAAAAAAATAAAGTTTAAAAGTTTGGTTTTTAGTTTTTCAAATTACGACGCCGTAGGTGTCGAATATTAATAGCCCCGCATGCAAAGCGGGGTTATTATGTTTAATTGAAAAATGATTTTGGCGAAAAATTTGCCTTGATGTTTGCAAATTTTATGACAAAATCCAATCTTATAGAAATAAATCTTTCGTAAATTTTGGATGAAATTGTGCCCCCGAGTCTCCCGAAAATGGAGCCAATTAGCTGTATGTGTCTCTTTTTTAAGCTATTGTAAAATGTGTTTTAAGAAGTGTCAAGGTCAGGAGGGATTGTCGCAAATGACAATCCCTTTTTTATTTCTCAAAAAACATACAAAATTTCAGAGATGAAGTAAATTTTATTATTTTTGTCCAAACCAAATTAAATTATATGTTACCAATTGTAAGCATAATTATGGGTAGTACTTCCGATTTGAAAATAATGGAAGATGCCGCAAAGTTTTTCGACGAAATGGAAATTCCATTTGAAATAAACGCTTTATCAGCTCATCGCACACCCGATGTAGTGGCTCAGTTTGCCGAAGCAGCTTATGAAAAAGGAATACGAGTTATCATAGCTGGAGCTGGTGGAGCCGCCCATTTACCTGGAGTTATCGCAGCATTTACTGCCCTTCCCGTTATTGGCGTTCCAATCAATTCCTCAAATTCAATTAAAGGAATCGACTCCCTGCTATCCATTGTTCAAATGCCTGCCGGAATTCCTGTTGCTACCGTTGGAATTGACAATGCAAAAAATGCAGCCATACTCGCTATGCAGATTTTAGCAACCGATAAACCCGAATTGTACCAAAAACTTCAACAATTCAAACTCGAATTAAAATCAAAAGTTGTGAAAGCTAATGCCGAGCTTAAGCAACTTAATTTTAAATATTTAGTAAAATAATTTTTTATTTTCCAGCTAGCAAATTCCTTTTTGTAAATTAGTGTCCTAAATTAAATCAAAAAAATGAAAAAATTTCCTTTCTTGTTTTTATTATTTGCGATTGGCTCGTTCGTAAATGCCCAAATTTTTATCACACACACCTCGCTTCCACAACCTGGTGATACATTTGTGATGAAATATGACAACAATCCTTCAATAAACATTGGCACTCCTATAGCTACAGCACAAACGTGGAATTTCACAATGCTTCAAAACGACTCGATGAAATATGCCACCTACGGAATTACATCAAACTTACCTTTTGCAGCAGAATATCCTCAATCCAATCTTTATACTTGGGGACCATCCATTATGTACGGAGGACCTGGCACTCCGCTTTCTGGAGCAGGTTGGGGCTGGATGCTTTTCCGAACTGACGTTAATGGAATGGATGTTATTGGCTATCGTCAAGGCGATGTCCCAAATATTTTATCCGCTTTGCAAACACCACCGTTAAAACTTATGAAAACTCCTTGTTCATACGATACCACATACAGTCAATCATCGCAATGGTCAATTTCATTCAATGCAAACCCAGCAAATGTGGATACAACATACATTAGTTATGTTTCAAAAAATACAATTTGCGATGCTTGGGGAACCCTAAGCACTCCTATTGAACAAAATTTAGATGTTATCCGAATTCATGAATATCAAATTTCCGTGGATTCGGTATTTGGAAAAATGAATGGCATTACCGTTTATAGCATGGAAATGAAACGCGATACAGCAAACAATTATCTATTTTACACACTTAGCAAACGCCACCCAATCGCAAGCGTTTGGTGTCGTCCAAATGGAAACATTTATGCAGCCGAGTATCTTTTTTATTCCGATTTAAACACTGGCATAAATGAAAGCGTAAAAGCTAAATCAGGTATAATTTATCCAAATCCAGCAACAAACTCTTTCCATGTAAATTGTGTAAACAATAATAGTTCATCTATCGAAGTTTACTCGCTAGAAGGTAAAAAAATACACTCAGGTAGTGTTCCTCAAAACGGAATAATTAATTGCGAAACTTGGAATGCTGGAGCATATTTCCTTATTATCCGTGAAAACGAATCGATAAGAACCGAAAAAATCATTATAAATAAATAGCAATGAAAATAATCGTTTCAAAAACAAACGATCCATTTTATAATATTGCTAGCGAAGAATATATCCTCAAAAATTTCAATGAGGATATATTCTTTT
Organism: Bacteroidales bacterium; assembly: GCA_038210985.1. Taxonomy (GTDB): domain Bacteria; phylum Bacteroidota; class Bacteroidia; order Bacteroidales; family WCHB1-69; genus JAQUGA01. Next base: position 28,886 of record JBBQWB010000018.1, on the reverse strand, counting down.
TATATATAAACAAACCCTCGGTGATATGCGGAAAACACCAAAATCCGATTGCCGAAACCAACTTCGATTTTATCCAAAAAAACAATATTCCAGTTATTAGAAGACTTTCGGGAGGTGGAACAGTTTATCACGACTTAGGAAATTTAAACTTTTGTTTTATTCAATACTCAAACGACCAAAAACTGGTTGATTTTAAAAGATATACGAAGCCAATTATGGAGGTTTTAAATTCATTAGGATTAAATGCAAGTTTAGGTATAAAAAACGACATTCGGGTGGATGACATTAAAATTTCGGGCAATGCCGAACACATTTGGAAAAACAGAGTACTTCATCATGGCACCCTTTTGTTTGATACAAATCTTAGCAATTTAAACCTGTCTCTATCCAAAGATGATTCTAATTTTATTGGAAAATCGGTAAAATCAAATCGAAGCGATGTTACAAATATTTTAAATCATCTAATTTATCCTATAAGCATTATCGACTTTAGAGATAAAATAGCTAAATATATTAAAGAATCAATGAGCGATGCAAAAGAGTATTCATTTTCGGCAGAGGATGAAAACTCGATAAATCTTTTGTCTGAAAATAAATATTCAACATGGAAATGGAATTACGCTTATACATCCGAATACATCTGTAAAGGGAAAATTACTATTGATTTGAACGCCTTTGAAGTAGAAATTTATGTTAAAAATGGAATTATTGAATCAATTAAGGGCACATCTGAATCAAAAATCATTAAAGAATTAGTAGGAAAACCGCATTTAGAAATACTAAATCGATTGACTATCAAATAAATAACAATTACTGCGTAATAATTTTGTTAAATTTAATATACCATTTGAAAAAACTAACATTTTATTACTTATATTTGTTTTTTCAATAACAAAAAATAGATGTTAGAATTCATATCCATACTCACCCCTATTTATGTAACATTATTTTGGTTTTTAGTTTTATTATCAAACAGTAAAACTAATCAAGCCAGATTATTTTTATCCATTTTCATGCTGATTACCACTGGTTTGTATATTGGGCATGCATTATATTTTCATAAAAATTTTGAATTATTCACTTGGTATGATAGTATTTATGCTCTAACTTCACTTTTGGTTTATCCAATGTTTTATGTATATTTGCGACTATTAACCGTAGAACCAAAACTAAATTTAAAACTCAATAAACATTTTATTCCAGCACTTGCATTTTCATTTATAATTCTTTCATGTACAATATTGATGAGTGTGGATGAGCGAAATGAATATTTTAATTATTATACCCATGCTTTTTTTTACGTTTCGAAAAACTCTTCGATATTAATTATACTTAAAAAATACGTATATCTTTTATCTCGAGTAATATTTGCAGCTCAAATAATATACTACACCATTTTGTGCTTAAAAACCTTGCACCTGCACACCAAAAACATAAAAAATCTGTATTCAAACATCAACAATAAGGAGCTTATTTGGGTAAAAACACTAATAGTGGTTTTTTCTGTAACATCCGTTTTTAGTTTTATTATTAACATTATGGGCAAGGAAATATTTTTGGCACATCCAGAAACACTTCTTCTGCCATCGGCTATATTTTCGATTTTGTTGTTTTTAATTGGATATTCGGGCAATATGCAAAAACAAGTAATTCAAGAAATTGATTTTGATAAAAAAAATGACAATATCGGTATTCAATCAATAGTTGAAGCAGACAAAGAAAAAATTACAAAAAAAATCAATGAAATAATGATACACAATAAGTTATTTCTTGACTCCGATTTAAAGATTTGGGATGTTTGTATGATGATGGATATCGACCGAATTTCATTAACTAAAATTATTAAAGAAGAGTTTCATACTAATTTTAACGACTTTGTAAATAAATACCGAATTGATGAAGCTAACTCAATTTTAGAAATTAATAAAAATATTAGCCTAAGCGACATTTCTAAAAAATCAGGATTCGATAACATCCAAACTTTTATCAAAGCATATCGTAAAATTGAAGGCATCTCACCACTCACTAAAAACCAATATATTGACTAAAATTAATGAGTAAGCTATTCACATTTCTTTCACCATTATACATCTGTCTTTTCTGGCTTATTATATTTCTTATCCAATCTTATAAAAGTAAACCTAAACTTTTTTTCTCTAGTTTTAGCCACAGCATCCCTTCAGTTTATTGGCAACTTCATTATGTTTAGTAGCTTTAAGTACTCCTTTATTTGGTTTGATTTTACATACATTTTTGGCACTTTAGCCTCACTGCCAATATTGTTTTTCTATTTTCATTTAATTACTTCTTCATCTAATATTAGCATAAAATCGCTCATCCCTCATTTTATATTACCCCTAATGTTTTCAGTATTAAATTTAATAATTGTGTTACTAATGACTACTAATGAACACTACGCATACATAGAATACTATTTAGATACAACACGAACCATTGCAACATCCGACACTTTTTTAGTAAAATTAAACAGTTACCTATTTATAATTCAACGAGTTTATTTTGGAATCCAAATTATTTTTTATTTTACCATCTTGATTTTTCTTATCAAAAAGTTCCAAAAAACTATTTTATCCCACTACTCAAATTTATTCAATCGCGAAATACTGTGTATTAAATACTATAAATATTTATTAGTCTTACCTGCTTTACTTCTATTATTAATGAATTCATTTGGCAAACAGCCATATTTAGATAATGAAAATTTGATGCTGATACTATCTTTATTTTTTGTAGCTGTTCTTTTCTTCTGGGGTCTTTATGGGAATAGACAAGTTCAAGTTATAATTGAATTTGAGGATTACAAAAACAGAGGGGATTTAAAAATTACATCCTTAAAACAATACGACAATAAATATTATTGCCAAAAAATCGAGAATTTAATGATAAGGGAAGAGTTGTATTTAGATAATGACTTGAAAATTTGGGATTTAAGTATATTGCTAAATATCCAAGAAAAAGATTTGTTGGATATCCTCAAAACCGAATACAATCAAAACTTTTTTACTTTTATAAACACGTATCGAGTTAAAAAAGCAAAATCAATAATTGAAAAGCACACCTACAATTCGGTACAAGATATTATAGATAAATCCGGTTTTATTTCATTAGAGGAGTTTTTCAAAATTTATAAGAAAATTGAAAAACAAAAGCCTGATATAGTTTAAAAAACACTGTTGTTCGATAAAAACTAATTATAATTATGCGATATTCAGACATTTAGCATCATAACAGAATTAGATTTATTGATGGCTTGGTTTTTTATTGAGTTAGATTCTTGTTTTATTTCCAACACTTATGCCCCAACCCTAAAGTGTGTAAATTGCTGAAAACCAATTCTTCCTTTAGGATTGAGGCAAAAATTGATTGAAGCAATTTACACTTATTGCTAAATTTATTTATTTTATCGGACAATATAGTTTAAAAAACTATTTTTGCATAAAAAAATGTTTTTGAATAATTACAATCTTAAAAGCTTAAACACTTTCGGAATTGATTCTGTTTCATCGAAATATATTTGCCTTAAATCAGAATCTGAAATTTACGAATTTTTAAAGGATAAGTCTTGGGAAAAATCTCCTTTTTTTATTTTAGGAGGAGGAAGCAATGTTTTATTTCCTGAATTTTATAATGGATCCATAATTCATATTTGCAATAAAGGAATTAAAATTTTAAAAGAGGATTCAAAAAATGTTTTTATCGAAGTTGCAGCTGGTGAAAATTGGCAAGATTTTGTGGAATGGTCTGTTAGCAATGGATATAGTGGCATCGAAAATTTGGCTTATATTCCTGGCTGCTGTGGAAGTTCACCCGTTCAAAACATTGGAGCGTATGGAGTGGAAGTGAAAGATGTGATTGAATTAGTTCATTTTATCGATATTGAAACGCGTAAAACCAATTCTTTTTCTGCAAGTTTATGCAAATTCGATTATCGCAATAGCATTTTTAAACAGGAATTAAAAAACAAAATCATTATCACATCTGTTGTTTATAAGTTATCCAAAAACAACGCTGTTAATTTGAGTTATAAAGCATTAATTGATTTCTTTTCGAACAATTATAACTTTAAACCGTCGGTTAAAGATGTTTACGAAGCAGTAATATCCATCCGAAAAAGCAAACTTCCCGACCATAATGAAATTGGAAATGCTGGTAGTTTTTTTAAAAATCCAATAATTTCAACCGACTCCTTTACCAAGCTGCATGCTCAATATCCAAAACTCACACACTGGGAAGTTTCGGAAAATAAAATCAAGCTATCGGCTGCTCAATTAATCGAATGGTGCGATTGGAAAGGCAAACGCATTGGCGATGCTGCTGTTTATGACAAACAATCATTGGTTTTAGTAAATTATGGCAATGCCTGTGGAAAAGACATTTTAAACCTTGCAAATTTAATAATGGAAGATGTGAAAAATAAATTCGATGTAAAAATTGAGCCCGAAGTAAATATTCTCTTTTAACTAATAAACAAACAAGTATGAAATACAAAATAAATATTATATTGTTGATTTTCATTTTGTGTTCAAGTTTTTTATTTGCGAACGACAAAAAAATCACAAAACTCGAAAAGCAAATTGACAATGCTTTTACCACCTTTTTTGAAAAATCAAATGTAAATTGGAATCTTATCGAATCGGCGTATTACGAATATATGAGTCAGCATAATGGCAAGTTAGAAAAAGGTAAACTCAAATTTGAATATTTTAGTTATAAAGATTTTTGGTTGCACAACCGTGGAACGAATACCCATTATTATGTATGCGATTCGATTAAAAGATTAGAGCTTATAAAAAACATAGAAAAACTTGGGATAAAGCAGAACGACATACCATCTTCCACAAAGATGTTAAAATCGATTTATGAGCCTTTTATGAATCAAAAGTGGCAAACAAAATACGATAAAGAAACCATTATTCGATTAGGAAATATTTTAATTAGTATCGCAAATGGAGACATGAAATTTGCAACTTACAATGATTTTATGGGATACTTAATTCACAAATTTGTACCCGAAATAGATATGGACAAAGGAGTAATTCAAAAGACACTTATTATTGCTGGATTTACAGATGTGGTATATAATATGACGGAATTTTCGAAGTAATTAGTATTAAATAGTCCTTGCAATAAAACTCAGTGTTTGACTCTGATTATGTGAATTATTAGGTTAGTATTAATAATAACATTGAACGACTATTTACTATCATTTATGGTAAAATAAGCAAATATATTCAAATCTTTTTGAGGTGTAAAATCATAGTGCTAAGTAAAAAACGTCAAAAACGAGGCGTTCTGAAGCTTCTTAAAATCAGGAGTCCCGAGTTGGTTTTTGTAATTTTTTTTCAAAAAAAAACAAACAAAATCTTTCTCGGGATGACGGATTTTTGAGAACGAAGACAACGAAGTGTTTGGCGTTTTCTTATAAGCACTAATTAAGGTTCCACGTCCCGCAAATAATTACAAACAAACTCCTGTCGTTGTGGTGTATTTTTACCCATGTAATATTCTAAAATATCGCGAATGGAAGTATCTTTTTTAAGCACAACAGGCTCTAATCTAATACTTTTACCAATAAAATGTTTAAATTCGTCGGGCGAAATCTCACCTAATCCTTTAAAACGAGTAATTTCGGGTTTAGCACCAAGTTGAGCCATTGCACTAGCTCTTTCCTCTTCGGAATAGCAATAAATTGTTCTTTCTTTATTTCGGATACGGAATAAAGGTGTTTGAAGAATATACACATGCCCTGCTTTTACAAGATCGGGGAAAAATTGCAAGAAAAAGGTGAGCATTAATAAACGAATGTGCATACCATCCACATCGGCATCGGTAGCAATCACAATGTTATTAAATTTAAGTCCTTCTACACCTTCTTCGATATTTAAAGCCGTTTGCAACAAATTAAATTCTTCATTTTCATAAACTGTTCTTTTGCTCTTTCCAAAACAATTTAGGGGTTTTCCTTTTAAACTAAAAACTGCTTGCGTATTTACATCTCTTGATTTGGTAATGGAACCACTAGCCGAATCACCTTCGGTAATAAAAAGTGTTGTTTCGAGCTTACGTTCGTGTTTAGAATCCAAATGTACTCTGCAATCGCGTAATTTACTATTGTTTAAATTCGCTTTTCGAGCAGATTCTTTGGCAATTTTTTTAATACCAGCTATCTCTTTTCTTTCTTTTTCCGATTCTAAAATTTTACGATGAAGTGCTTCTGCCATATCTGGATTCATGTGCAGATATTTGTCGAGCGTACGCGAAACAATATCCTGAATGTAGGTTTTTACCGTTGGTCCATCCACTTCTATAATATTTGAGCCTAATTTTGTTTTGGTTTGCGATTCAAAAACGGGCTCCTGAATACGGATACTTATTGCAGCAATAATTGAGTTTCGGATATCAGATGGTTCAAAATCTTTTTTATAAAAATCGCGGATAGTTTTTACAAAAGCTTCGCGAAATGCTTGCTGATGCGTTCCACCTTGCGTGGTATGTTGTCCGTTTACAAATGAGTAATACTCTTCGCCATAAGTTTTGCCCGAATGCACAAATGCATACTCAAAATCACCATCGGCTAAATGCACAATTGGATAAACGGTATCCTTGTCGATATTATTTTCGAGCAAATCGTATAAACCATTTTTGGAAACAAATTTTTTACCATTAAAATTGATGGTTAGCCCACGGTTAAGGTAACAATAATTTTGAAGCATTTTTTCGATATACTCGAGATAATAGTTGTAGTTTCCAAAAATATTCGCATCGGGAATAAACGAAACAATTGTTCCAGTCCATTCGTCGGAAGGTACAATTGGATGATCGTTGAGCATTATTCCTCGCTCAAATTCCACCATTTTCAATTTATTTTCGCGAACTGATTGTGTACAAAAATAAGAGGATAAAGCGTTTACAGCTTTTGTTCCAACCCCATTTAAACCAACCGATTTTTGAAAGGCTTTTGAGTCGTATTTAGCACCAGTATTCATTTTTGAAACACAATCAACAACTTTTCCAAGCGGAATACCACGTCCAAAATCGCGAATTGTAACTTTTTTATCTTTAATTCTAACATCGATACTTTTTCCGTTACCCATCATAAATTCATCGATTGAATTATCGAGAATTTCTTTGATTAACACATAAATACCATCGTCGTGCGATGTACCATCACCTAATTTACCAATATACATTCCAGGGCGAAGACGAATATGCTCCTCCCAACTTAACGACCGAACACTATCGTCCGAATATTTTTCAACTACTTCCATCTTAATTATTTAATCCTTGCAAAAAAACTCATCACAAAAGTAATCGTTTCTATGTTGTTTCTACGCTTTATTTTGTAGATTTATCAACTAAAACTTGTTAAATTCATTGCCTTATGCTATTAATAATAAAAAAATTGACTAAAGAGATAATTTTTGGTCAATTTGCTTTTAAAAATATTTTTCAGATTACTATCTGTACGAAACACTATTGATTTCTTTTGGAACCGCAGATAATACAGTAATAGGTGAATTATAAATAATATCCATTGCAGTTGTTCCTACAAATAACTTCAACCAATTATTCTCTTGTTGAGTCATTATTACAATTAAATCGCCATTTTGATCTTGAGCATATTTCATAATTAGACCTGCTAGTGTATCTTTATCCTTATCCCCAAAAACAAAATCGGAGGCAACATTTCCATAGTTTTCTTTCACAAATTTTTCAACAATACTCATTTGAAGAGTTAATCGTTCAATAATATCTTTATCTTCGGTTAAAATAGCCGAAACCATCTTGATTTTAGCATTGGTATATTGAGCAATTTTAATAGCTTTAGCAACTTTTTGTTGAGTTTCTTTCGACAAGTCGAGTGGAAGAATTACCGTATTTAATTTTTCCATTATTTTATTATTCACTGTAAAAACTGGAATTTCGGATAAACGAACTATTCGAGATGCATTAGTTCCTAAAACTCTATTTTCTTTATCCTCTTCCACATCGTTGGCTCCAATTACAATATAATTACAGTTCAGCGACTTAGATATTTCAATAATTTTTTCATATACTTTGCCACTTGCAACCATGGCTTGAATATCTAAATCTTTATTTTGTTCGATTATTTCATTAAATTTTCCCCAAACACCTTTTTCAATTCTTTGGCGGATTAAATCTTTTTCAACATCCGAAAAAACAGCTTGAATAAATGAGAACGACTTACTGTCGAGATGTACAACATTTAAAAGCATTATACTCGAATTTGTAATTTTTGCTAAAATTTTTGCTTGCTCAAATGCTAAAAGAGATTTTTCCGAAAAATCGATTGGGACTAATATTTGATTATTTTTTTTCATAGAATTTTTTTAAACATATAAATTTATACAATTTTGTGCGAGCAAAATATAAAAGGTTGATAAATGCCATTTTGCTTGAAATTTTGCTCGTGTAAAACATTTCTTCAACTATCTATAAGATGTACTATAAACTTCTTTAGGCGTAATTGAAATTACTGGCAACGAAGATTTAAAAATAAAATCCATAGCCGAAGCACTAAAGAAAAACTTAAGCCAAACTTTTTCAGGCTGAGTCATTATCATAATAACATCACCATCATTTTTTTGTGCGTAATCCAGTACTATCGAAGTCAAATTACTTGAAATACTTCCACTATCTCTGATATCATAAATAATTTCGGTTGAAACATTTCCATAATGTTCTTTCACAAATTTTCCAATCACGCTCATTTGAACTTCCAAATCTCTTTTAACTCTTGGTTCATCGGTAAAAACTGCCGAAACAATGCTAATTTTTGCATTTGTATATCGTGCAATTTGGATGGCTTTTGCAACTTTTTGTTGCGTATCATTGGATAAATCGAGAGGAAGAATTAAGTTTTTCATCTCCTTCATGATGTGCTTATTTACTGTTAAAACTGGAATTTCAGACATTCTAACAATACGAGATGCATTTGAACCCAAAGCACTTTCCTCCGTATCGTCATCGTTTGAACCAATAACAATAAAATTACTATTTAATGATTTCGATGATTCCATTATTTTCTCATAAATTTTACCAATCGAAACCATAGCCTGAATTTTAACACCACAGTCCTTGTTGTCTTCTATCAGTTTATTAAGCTGTTTCCACGCACCTTCCTGAATTCGTTTACTCATTAAATCTTTTTCTAAATCCGAAAATATTTCAAAAACGAACGAGAATGATTTACTGTCGAGATGTATTACATTAATTAGCATAATGTCCGAATCAGTCATCTTAGCAAGATATTTTGCTTGTTCAAATGCCAATAAAGATTTTTCAGTAAAATCAATTGGAACTAAAATTTGATTGTTTGTCTTCATGTTTTTTATTTACCTTTGTGTAAATTTAATATAAATAAAAATACTCTGCAAGTTTTTTAAGAAATAATATATTTTAAAACAAAAATTATGGATATCAAAATATCAGAACTCCCAATGCAGGCTGATGGAAGCATTTATCATTTGAATATTAAAAAAGAACATTTAGCTGGCACCGTAATTTTAGTTGGTGATCCTGGCAGAGTAGAAACCATTTCGTCGATGTTTGATAAGGTTGAACATAAGCGCTCAAATCGTGAAATTATGACACATACTGGAGTACTTAATGGGAAAAGGATTAGTGTTATGTCAACCGGAATGGGACCCGACAATATAGATATTTGTATTAACGAACTAGATGCAGTTGTAAATATCGATTTTGAAAGCCGAACAATTAAGGAACAAAAAACTAGTCTTAATTTAATTCGAATTGGTACTTGTGGCTCTATTCGTGAAGAAATTCCAGTTGAAACTATAATCGCATCTTCGTATGGTTTAGGAATGGACGGATTAATGCATTTTTATAATGTTGACTACATTTTTGAACAAGAAATGGCGGATGAGTTTATCAAACATACAAAATGGAGTAATTCGTGGCCAAAACCTTACATAGTTGAATGCAACCAAGCTTTGATGGACTCCATTGGGTTTGATATGGTTAAAGGAATTACTTGTACAGCTCCTGGATTTTACGGACCTCAAGGACGTGAAGTAAGAGTTCCTATTGCACGCCCCGATATTAACGGCTTAATTGAAACCTTTGAATTTAATAATCACCATATTTGCAATCTCGAAATGGAAACATCGGCTTTATACGGTTTATCTAAAGCTCTTGGACATCGCTCGCTAACCGTTTGTTTGGCAATTGCAAACAGAGTAAGCAAAACTTTTAGCCAGGATTATAAACCTAAAATGAATCAACTAATCGAAACTGTACTTAGCAGAGCAACAACTCTTTAATCAATGAATTCATCTCTCGAAAAAGAAATCAATGCACTTCTCGATTTGCTTGACGACCCTGATTATGCAATTTTTGAGTCGGTAAGCAATAGATTTTTGGAAATCGGCATCGATGCTAATCAAGCACTTGAAAATGCTTGGTCGTTGACATTAAATGATACTTATCAAAAAAGAATTGAATATATTCTTGACCTAATTTCGCAAAAAAATGCCACTAAATTGGCAAATATGTGGTTAAAAAACAACCCAGACGATTTATTAGAAGGATATTTGGCTTTTTCAAGATTTCAATATCCTAGTCTTGATGTTGATTTTATCAATAAACAAATCGATAACATTACTAAAAATATCTGGCTCGAAATTAATAACCAACTCACTTCACTCGAAAAAACCAGAATTATTAACCATATTTTATTCCAAATTCTGAGATTTAAACCTGTAAACCCTCCTATCGAATCGTCCAAAAACTTTTACTTAAATCAACTTCTGCAAACTAAAACATACACAAGTGGTTCTATCTCGCTGCTCTATTTAATTATTGCACAAAAACTCGAAATCCCAATTTACGGAATCGTTTTAAAACAAATTTTATTGCTTTGTTATGTTGATTTTAAACCAGATAAAGTGGATGAAATAAGTGAAAACAATATTTTATTTTACATAGATGCTTCTAACGGAGGAAATATTATATCAAAAGAAAAATTAAAAGAAATCAGTAAAAACAGCGGTGCACCAATATCACAGGACGAATTATTGCCAAAAAAACCAGTTTATTTGATAAATAGTATTATAAAAGGAGCATCCGAAATCGAAAGAGGAAATAGCAATTTTAAAAAAGCAGAAGATTTGTTGAATTTTGCTCAGTTATTAAGCAAGTTAAGCAAGTAATAACGCTTACTTTAATGTTATTCTAGTGTTTGTAATCCGAGCTTATTTTGTATTCCAAGCAATTTTTTGTTCGTTCAGATTGCATATGCTAACTATCTCACTGTATAAATAGAGACAAAAGTTTAAAATTCCTCGACTGTCATTTGCCCTTTATTTCCAATATTTGAGCGGAATCTCAAAATACGAATATATGGTGTGATGCGAAGATTTGGAGGTGTTTAGGAATCTTTAAACGGTTCAAATTAATTAGACTATTATTACCTTAAATCCGCAAGGAAATTCTATTACAAAGCCAAACTGAGACTTATTAAAGGCAATTGCTCGAAAAAACCGTTTCGCCGTATCAAAGGATACGCCTGCAATGCTTTTTTCTCTGCTCTACCAGCACTAAAGCCCATTTTGGCTTTTCATAGCGAATCACTTTGCGGATTTAAGGTATTTAAATAAAAAAGCCGCTACAAAATTAAATTTGTAGCGGATTTTTTATCGTATAAACTATTTAAGATTGTTGATATTCAGCAACGATTCGCTTAACATCTTCAGTAGAAACTCTACCGTAAATTTTTTCGCCAACCATTACTACCGGTGCTAATCCACAAGCACCAACGCAGCGTAAACTACTTAACGAAAACTTTCCATCTCCAGTAGTTTCACCTACTGTAATTTTAAGTTGTCGTTTAAATTCATCTAATACTTTTTCCGATCCACGAACATAACAAGCAGTACCCATGCATATTGAGATAGGGTGAGCACCTTTTGGTTTCATTGTGAAAAAGGAGTAGAAAGTAACTACGCCAAATACTTTGGCAACCGACATTTTTAATTCATGAGCAATAACCTCTTGAACTTCTGCCGGAAGGTAACCAAAATACGATTGAGTTTTATGAAGAACATTAATTAGCTCTCCTTCATCGTTGCAAAAAGCCTTACATATAGCTTTTATTTCGTCGATTTGATCTTGTTTTAATACTATTTTTACATGTGACATTTTTAAAACCTCCTATATGGTTTAACACCCTATTTTTCTAAATCAATTACTATTTCCGAACGTCTATCAAAATAATGAGTATGCAATAAATGATGCGATTTTTCGCCTAGTGGTTTGCCTAAATACTCTTCATATAATTTGATAATATCTGGATTTTCATGCGATTTTCGTATTGGTTTTAGAGCATCTTCTTCATAAATTGCTTTCCAACGTGCTTTAACCACATCGCTATTTCCGTGATGTAAAGGTTGTCCACCACCATTGATACATCCGCCTGGACAAGCCATAATTTCAATAGCATGAAATGTTGATTTACCAGCTTTTATATCATTTAATAATTTGCGTGCATTTCCTAAACCATGAGCAATACCAATATTTAATTTCAATCCATCGAAATCAATAGTTGCAGAGCGAACGCCTTCTAATCCACGAAGTTGTTCGAATGAAATTTTCTCTAAAGGCTTTTTAGTATATAATTCATATGCTGTTCTACAAGCTGCTTCAATTACACCACCTGTTGTTCCAAATATAACTCCAGCTCCTGTTGATTCGCCCATTGGACTATCAAAATCCTCATCAGGAAGAGATTTAAAATCTAAATTTGATTGACGTATTAAAGAAGCTAATTCGCGAGTTGTAATGGAATAATCCACATCGGGATTACCATTTACGGCAAATTCGGGACGAGATGATTCATATTTTTTTGCTACACAAGGCATAACCGAAACAACAACCATTTCTTCGCGTTTGATTCCCAGTTTTTCTGCAAAATAATTTTTTGCCATAGCACCAAACATTTGTTGTGGCGATTTAGCAGTAGAAGGAATTTCGTTCATTTCGGGGAAATTATGTTCAAAGAATTTAACCCAAGCTGGACAGCAAGAAGTCATAATTGGTAATTTCACATCTTTATCGCCATTTAAATGTCTGGTTAAACGATCTAATAACTCAGCACCTTCTTCCCAAATGGTTAAATCGGCGGCCCAATCTGTATCAAATATGTAATCAAATCCTAAACGACGAAGAGCAGCTACCATTTTACCAGTTACCAATGTACCAGGTTCAAATCCAAATTCTTCACCTAAAGCAGCACGAACAGCTGGTGCTGTTTGAACAATAACTTTTTTGGCTGGATTGGCAATTGCACGAATAACTTTTCCTGTAAGGTCAGCTTCGGTTAAAGCTCCAACAGGACAAACAGCGATACATTGACCGCAATATGTACAAACTGATTTTTCTAATAATTGATCAAAAGCAGTAGAAACAACAGATTCGAAACCACGATTGATTCCAGATAAAACTCCTACTGTTTGAAAATCATTACACATCATTTCGCATCTACGGCACATAATACATTTATCCATATCACGAATAATAGATGGCGAATAATCCTTACGATAGGTTGATTGCTCTCCTTGGTAATGAATTTCACGAACACCTAACTTTTGGGCTAATGATTGCAAATCGCAATTTCCACTTTTTGGACAAATTAGACAATCGAATGGATGATCGGACAACATTAACTCTAGGACAGTTCTGCGTGAATTAATTACTCTAATGCTATGTGTATGAATTACCATACCTTCAAAACATTCTGTTACACACGAAGGGGCTAAATTTCTACGACCTTCAACTTCAACCACACAAATACGGCAACCGCCGGGTTTATTTTGAATGTTTAAATCTTTGAGCTCCATGTAACATAAAGTTGGAATTTCGATACCATTTTGTTGGGCAGCCTTTAAAATAGTAGTTCCTTTTTCTACTTCAACGACTTTATTGTCAATGGTTATTTTTATAAGTTCCATATATTATATACTCCTTATTTTATTTAATAAAAATTGCATTAAACTTACATTTTTCGTAACAAGCTCCACACTTGATACAGATGTCCTGACGGATAAAATGAACTTGTTTGCGTTCACCTTCAATTGCATTAACAGGGCAATTACGAGCACAAGCTGTACAGCCAACACAATTTTCGGGTATGATTTCGTACTTCATTAAATCGCGACAAACGCCAGCAGGACATGTTTTATCGTCAACATGTGATATATACTCGTCCCAAAAATTACTAATAGTTGACAAAACTGGGTTTGGTGATGTTTGGCCTAATCCACATAATGCTGTATCTTTGATAACATTACTTAGATTTTTTAAATTATCTAAATCATCATGTGTACCGTTTCCTTTGGTAATTTTCTCCAAAATTTCATGAAGACGTTTGTTCCCAATTCTACATGGTGTACATTTACCACACGATTCTTCCACTGTAAATTCCAAATAGAATTTAGCAATAGCTACCATACAGTCATCTTCGTCCATTACAATCATACCGCCCGATCCCATCATTGAACCAGAAGCAATTAAATTGTCATAATCGATGGGTGTATCCAAATGATTTTCGGTTAAACAACCACCTGAAGGACCTCCAGTTTGGACTGCTTTAAACTTTTTACCGTCTCTAATTCCGCCACCAATTTCAAAAACAATTTCGCGAAGAGTTATTCCCATTGGAACTTCAATTAAGCCAACGTTGTTAACTTTTCCAGCTAAAGCAAATACTTTAGTTCCTTTTGATTTTTCGGTGCCAATTTTAGAAAACCATTCCCATCCTTTATTAATAATTACTGGGATATTAGCATACGTTTCAACATTATTTACATTGGTAGGTTTACCTCTAAAACCCGATTCGGCAGGAAATGGAGGTTTAAAAGTTGGCTCGCCACGAAGCCCTTCCATTGAATGAATCAATGCTGTTTCTTCACCGCAAACAAAAGCACCTGCACCGTATCTTAATTCGATGTCGAACGAAAAACCAGAACCCATAATGTTTTCACCTAACAATCCAATTTCGCGAGCTTGCTCAATAGCAATTTTTAAGCGTGTAATAGCCAATGGATATTCGGCACGGATATAAACTAAACCTTTGGTGGCACCAATAGCAAAACCATTAATTGCCATTGCTTCAATAACCGAATGTGGGTCACCTTCTAAAATTGAACGGTCCATGAATGCACCTGGATCACCTTCATCGGCATTGCAAACCACGTATTTTTGATCGGCATGATTTTTAGCTGCAATTTCCCATTTTAAACCAGTTGGAAAACCACCGCCTCCACGACCACGAAGTCCTGATTTTTTAATTACTTGAATTACTGCCATTGGATTATTTTCTTCCAAAACATTTCCTAATGCAGCATAACCATCATTAGCGATGTATTCATCCACATTTTCAGGATCGATAAACCCACAATTACGCAATGCTATTCGTAATTGTTTTTGATAAAAGCCCATGTGTTTTGAATCCGAAACAGGCTCTTTAGTTTGAGGATTTTCGAATAATAATCGTGTTACTTTTCTACCTTTAATAATATGTTCTTCAACTATTTCTAAACAGTCGCTAACTTTTACTTGAGTGTAAAAAGTATTGTCGGGTATAATTTTAACGATGGGTCCTTTTTCGCAAAACCCAAAACAACCCGTTTGTATTACTTGGATGTCATCATCTAATCCTTTTTCTTGTAGAATTGCATTAAATTGAATCAATATTTTATCCGATTCTGATGCTCGACATCCCGTTCCTCCGCATATCAAGATGTGATATTTGTACTTTGTCATTCGGCAGCCTCCTTTTTATTTGTTATCTATTTTTTGATAATTAACTGGGATTATCCCGTCCACTAACTCACCATTCATTATGAATTTCTGAACGATTTCGATAGCTTTTTCTTCGTTCACATATCCAAAAATAATTGGACTTTCGCCAGGTTTTTGAATTTCAACAGTAGGTTCTGCATAACAATAACCCATGCATCCAGTTTGTGTTACAATTGCATCAATCTTACGACGCGAAAATTCTTCCATAAATGCTTCCATTGTGTTTTTTGCACCTGAAGCAATTCCACAAGTGGACATGGATACTTTTACTTGAATATGAGATTCAGGATCATTTGCCTGCTCTCTCAAATTCATTTTGGTTTTTAAAGCTTCCTGTTTTTTCTTTAAATCAGCCAGCGATTTAATTTTTTCCATAATTACAACTCTTTATTTATTATATTGTTTCTGTTTTTATTTCTTCTAAGTTACTTTGAATCATATCCTTAAGCATAAGTACTATTTCAGGATTTTGGATAGAAATTCCATCTAAAATAGCATTAACCTCATCCGTATCAAAGCAATAATCTTTTTCATTTACAGAGTGCTTATACACAAAATGGATATTTGGATACGAACTTGCTGTTAACATTACAGCTGAAGCTAAGTCGCCAAATGGTTTTCTGTCTAAATGCGAATGTTGAAATTGGACTTTAATTTTGGTTCCTTCTCCTAAAACGGAATAAATTTGCATATACCCATTACAAACCTCGGCACTTTGCTTTAACAAAGGAATACCCAAGCCAACTTTACGCGTTGTACGTGTAGTAAAGAAAGGGTCGGTAACATTATTTCGCATCTCTTCGCTCATTCCAATTCCATTATCAGTAATAGTAATAATTAAAATATCACTCATTAAATCTTCCACAATTGTCAACTCAATTTTAGTTGCTTTAGCACTAACTGAATTTTGAAAAATGTCGATGATATGTAACGATAAATCTTTCATTGCAAAGTTGCTTATTTTTTTAATTTCTATTACTAAAACTACAAATTTATTATTAATCTAATTAACACACACAAATCGTTTATTTTCAGAATTCAAAGCCATTTTAACCTCGTCAAAAGTCAATTCTTCCATATTAAATGTACTAGAAATTTTACCAATATCCTCTAAAAAATGTGCATCCGAACTTGAAGTTACGGAGTAATTAGACAATTCTTTATGTTTTGCCAAAAAATCAGATTTCATTCCATGATAACTAATTTCAACTGCATCCACTTTAAGATCGGGTGGAAAAAAACCAAGTTGACTGTAAATGCTGTTTTTTGTTTTATCAATATGAGCAGGAATAAAAATTCCATTTAATTGGTGAACAAACTTTTCAACATATTCAATCGACTGATTAATTGCATTAATCAGCAGTTTTTCCTCTTGATAAATAATATCTTCATTTTCATCTACCAAAACTTGATACCCAAAATAATCGGGATTATTTTGAATAAACGGCAAGTGTGTATTCAAATATTCCTGAAATATTGATAAGGACTCATCATTGGGTAAAAAACACAAGCAATGAACCTCTTCACGAGTTGTAACCTCCGCTCCACGCAATACAAAAATACCATATTGAGAAGCAATTTTTTGCACCAACCCCGATTGAAGGGTGGTGTTATGATCGGTTATTCCAATAATTTGCAAATTCATATTTAAAGCCTTAGCCACGATTGCTCGTGGGCTCATATCCAAGCTACCGCATGGCGAAAGCAAAGTGTGAATATGAATATCGGCTTTATACGAATTCATAATTATTATTTTAACAATGAGAACAACTCTCCACTTATCTCGAAAGCTGTTTTATTAGTTAATAAAATAGGAATATTTTCATTGTTGCTTTGCTCAATAGTATCTGTCTCGGGCTTGAACCCGTTTACAATAATAATTGCTGAAACATCTTTTAGCGATGCTACTGCCATTATATTTTTATGAGATTGTAAAGTGATCCAAACTGCTCCCGAAGAAATATTACCCATTACATCGCTAAGTAAATCGGAGGTATATCCGCTTAAAACTTCATTTTGAAGTCCTGTATTACCACTTATTAGTGATAAATTTAATTTCTCAATTAAATCTTTAACTATCATATTATCCGTATTTTAATTATACTACATCATTTAATTCATCCCGCAAACTATTTCGGTCTAACTTATTAAAACCCCAAATATCTCTCATGATATCAACGGATTCCTGAATATCTAGCTTTTCGTTTTGTTCTAAAATTTTTTGAACAAACACACATTGTTTAATATTTGCTTTACTTTGAACAATATCTTCGGCAAAAGATTGGCAAGATGGATTTCCACATATTCCACAATCCACTTGTGGCAACATTCTGTTAATGTCGAACATGCGTTTAAGCTTACTCATAGCTTCTGGGATATTGTCATCCAATTTCATTATAGATCTTGCTTCAATTGGAGAAATACTCAAATTATCTTGCAAAAATTTTTGGTTGAAAGAAATATTTGATTTTTGTTCTGTTTTAGATGTCGATTTTACCTCGCTACAATAAACAGCTCTTTTTCGTAATTTTTCGACAGTTAAAAAACGATTTGAAGGGCACAAAATACCACCTGCACAGCTTTCGTCGCAAGCCCTAAGCTCCAAAAAATCAACACCTTTCATTTCATCGTTTTCAACTTTTTCTAAAAACTCAATCACATTTGATATTTCATCAATAGCCAAAGCTCTGGACGACTTGAAACTATCGGCTTCTCCATTAGTTAAGCTCCAAACTATTGATTCTTTGTTTAAAGCTTTATGTTTTTGACTATGGTTTGAGGATAATCCATTTTTGATGCATTTTAATGATTTATTGTATAAATAATTCATATTAATTGCACCATCAATGACCGATTTATCTTCCCCTAGAGGACTTTTTATTGCAACTATTTTTGCAGCACAAGGAGTAATATAAAATACGCCAATATCTTCGGGATTAACGCCCGAATCTGTCAAGGTTTTTCGAGCATGAAGAGCGGTGTAATCCAATGGCACTTTTAAAAGCATTAAATGTGGGATTAAAGTAGGAAACTTTACCTGAATTAAGCGCACTACCGAAGGACAAAAAGTAGAAATTAATGGCTTTGCATTAGTTTTTTCAAAATATTTTGTATATTGGTCAATTATAAAATCAACACTGTGTTCAACTTCATAAACCTCGGTAAAACCTAGCTCGTATATTGAATTAAAAATCTCATCTCGCGTAATGTTGTCGGGGAACTGTCCGCTAAATATTGCAGGCACCAATGCTATACGATGAACAAATTTATTTATGGATTCAATATCATCTTGTTCGACAATAATAGCACCAACAGGACAAACTCTGTAGCACTCGCCACAATCTACACAACGATTATCAATTAATTTAGCTTTCCCATTTTTTACGCGAATAGCTTCCGTAGGACAGGCAGTCATACAGTGTGAACACCCTATACAAATATCCTCTCTAAACTTTAATGCGTGATAAAAAGTTTGATTATCCATCATGATGATTTGTATCAAAATAATTAATAAACTCTAAAACTGTTCCTTTACCAACTTCACTGCTAATTTCAAATTCATCGGTATTGCTTTTAATATTTGGCAATCCCATGCCTGCTCCAAATCCCATTTCTTGAACTGCTGGTGATGCAGTTGAATAGCCAGCTTGCATTGCTAATTTAATGTCGGGTATGCCAGGTCCTTTATCTTCTATTCTAATTTTTATACATTCGTTTAAAATATGGATAATTGCAACCCCTGAATGAGCATGAGCAACAACGTTAACTTCAGCTTCGTAAAGAGCAACAACTGTTCGTTTTATGATAATCCCATCTACATTCAATTGCTTTAAAGTTTTTTTAACTATACTCGAAATTGCTCCTGCATTTGAGAAATCACCACCTTCAATATTGAAACTAAAATCCATCATATGCTAATAAATAGGATTTACACCAAGGCTATATAATAACCCAGAAGTTTTAAACATTGAAAAGGGACTGGAAATCAATATCATATTATTTTCGTTTGCCAATTCAAACATGCACTCATTCACTTTTTTATTGCGAACAAAAATTATACATGTTATATTCGACATTTCGGCAGTTCGTAAAGTTTGAATATTAGATAGCCCCGTAATCAACAATACATTATCAATTTTCACGGTTAACACATCACTCATTAAATCGGATGCAAAAGCAATATTTACATCATGATCTAGTTTGTTTTCGCCACAAATCAGTTCACCTTTTACTACATCTATCAACTCGCTGATTTTCATATAATTAAAAAATTTTTTTTATCTATTATAAAACTACTTTGCAAAGGTAAAATTTTATTTGTTAATAAAATAACAACAAGCTGAACCCACTTGCAATTTATTATTGTTCTAAATAAAATACTTAATAATCAGCACTTTAACTATTCATTAATTAAATTAGATTTAAATGAGAACAGCCTAAAATAGAATCTTGAATTTGAAAGGGTTAAACATATTTAATATAGGCTTAATGTTGCATGTGTTAGACAATTATTAATTAATTTGTTAATTTAGACGTTTTCTCCCTCGAAATGGCTAGAAAATAAATAATACAAACAATTGGGAATATAATAAATAAAGCAAATAAAGATTTTAAGCCAATAAGTTCGGACATAAATCCCATTATAACTGTTCCTCCTACAATGCCAATATCTAAAGAAGTTAAAAATATTGAATTGGCAATTCCACGCTTTTCAATCGGCATTAAGGAATTTATCATTAATTGCATTACTGGAAATGCAATACCATAACCTATTCCTAAAAAAAATGCGGATATACCTAAAAATAATGGAGTATTTAGGTAAACCAAAATAGGAATAGATAGAATTATAAATGAATAAGAAACTAAAAGCAAAATAAAGGGACCTTGTTTATCGAAAATTTTTCCAATAAAAATTCTGGAAAACGTTAAACCTATTGCTAGCATCAGAAAAAATATGGATGAAAAACCGTTCACATATTGATAACAAAATATCGTAATAAAATTTAAAAAAGCACCATAGGGCAACATAACCAATAGCGTTAAAGCAGCAAAAGAAAAGGTTGCTGGTGCTATAAAATCTGTAAAAACTGAAACATTAAAAGTGGAAGTTTTTTCTTTCTTCGGAAAACGAATAAAAAGCACTAAAAACAATCCAGTAAAAGCTAATACTGTTGCACTTATAAAAAGAAGTTGAAACTTTCCTGTTTCGACAATGATGCTAGCTAAAAATGGACCAAAAGCCATTGCAATGGTAAAAGCTAAACCATAATATCCAACCCCTTCGCCTCTTTTTTCGTTGGGCAACATATCCATTACAATAGTGTTACCTGCCGTAGTTAAAACTCCCCATGCAATACCATGAAATATTCTGAGCAATACCAAACCGGATAAAGACAATACATATGGATAAAATGAAAAAAGCAATGCATACAATACCAATGACATAAGGTAAATTGTTTTGCGTCCGTAAATATCAAGCATTGGGCCTGCAAATGGGCGTATTAAAACTGCTGTAAAAATATATGCAGATAAAATAATTCCTGCATCGGCGTTAGAAAATGAAAGATTTTCGACTAAATATAATGGCAGTGCAGTTATTAGAAAATAAAATGCAATGCTTACAAATAAATTACCTGTTAGAAGAAAGATGAAGTTTCGTGACCAGAGTTTAGGAGACATTAATTTAGTTCAATTTGCTATTATGTATTTGCAGTAAAAGTTTTTTTCAAAATTAGTTTGCTGAAAACTATTTTATGGAGTTTAGCTTTTTCTTTTCTATTTCAAATTGATTTTTAGCACCCTCTTGGTCTTTTAAATTCCGTTGTATCTTGTTTTCAATTCCTTCTTTGTCTTTAACTAATGACTTGCCTTCTTTTATAAGTTTATTGTATTTTTTTTCGGCTTTTTGAATAATTTTTTGCTGATCTTTCATTTGGTCTTCAACCCAGCTTTTATATCCTATTTCCTGAAAGGTTTTAAACACATCATTGAAATTTGAATAAATTTCGCCTTCGGCAGGTTTAATAAAATTTTCGTACCCTTTTGAAACTACCACCGTTACTTTTGATTTTTTCTTATTTCCATCTACTTTAATATAATAGTCCAAAATTTCGTTCGAAACTTTGCTAAAAGTTGCTTTTTCATAAATTTTAAAACCACTTTTTGAACTTGTTTTTTTTAATCCTTCTTTTGAAAAGTAATCTTCTACTACTTTTTCCATAACCTTCGATGGGATTTCATATTCGGCAACTACGCATTGGCGCTTATCTTTTAATAAGGATACTGTTTCTTCTTTAATTTTTTGACTAAAAACAAATGAAGTAAAAAATAATACTGTAATTAATAATACTGACTTTTTCATAATTTTTGGTTTTATTTAATCGCAAATATACAATTTTAAAACATTAAACAAAAATTTAACGAAACAGTTCGCATTACTTTTGATTTTTTATACTCTTTTGTCCGATAAAGGCTATTAAAAGCATTTTTTTGGGAATTAGATTTTTCTTTATATATTTTCAACACTTATGTCCCAACTAGTTTTACTAAGCTCGAAGACCAACTAGATCGGACGTTGATTGGTTTTTGGATGCCAAGCGGAGCGATGCAGTGCGATGTAGTGAGCTTAGTCGAAGTAAGCGAAGTCGAAATGTCGAAACGCCCACACGTACAAACAGCCGTAACAGAGATAAAACTCCATAACACCACTCCTAACTCTGGGAAAAATGAGTTACGGTATTACTTTGATAAGCACAAAAATTAGAAAAAATAATTAGTGTTTGCAAGAAAGTGCCAACTTCTTTGTTACTCTTGCAGACAAATAATTAAAAAAACCTACCTTTGCAAAAAAAACAATCGATGAAACGAAAAGATATAGTTTACGGTGTTCGCCCAATTATTGAAGCACTTGAATCGGGCAAAGAAATTGAAAAGTTACTTATTCAAAAAGGTGCAGTTGGCGAAGGAATAAAACACATTCAGCATCTTGCACGAACACAGAATATTCCAATTCAAATAGTTCCATACGAAAAAATGCAAAAAATCACTACATCGGTTCATCAAGGTGTAATTGCATTTATTTCGGCAGTTGAATACGAAGATATTTTTGCACTAATACCTAATCTATTTGAAAATGGCAAAACTCCATTTATTTTAGTTTTAGATCGAATTACCGATGTTCGAAATTTTGGAGCAATTTGTCGTACTGCCGAATGTGCAGGCGTTGATGCGGTTGTAATACCAGCTCAAAATGCGGCTCAAATTAACGAAGATGCAATAAAAACTTCCGCAGGTGCTATTCATCGAATTCCAATTTGCCGTCACAAAAACATTAAAGAAGTACTTCAATTTTTACAGGAATCGGGGCTGTCTGTTTTTGGACTAAGCGAAAGAGCTAAGATACCATACTTTGATGTAGATTACAGCATTCCTTTAGCAATGGTTATGGGCAACGAAGGCGAAGGAATATCTCCAGAATATTTTAAATATTTTTCCGAAACTATTCTAATTCCTATGGCTGGAAAAATTCAATCGTTAAATGTTTCGGTTGCAACTGGCATTATTTTATTTGAAGTATTGCGTCAACGAAATTTGTAAATCAATTTCATGACTAAGCTTGGAATTTTATCGGACACACATGGTTTATTGCCCGAAAAAGTAATCGAATTTTTAAAACCATGCACGCACATTATTCATGCTGGCGACATTGGTTCATTGGATGTGATGGACAAACTTTCCGAAATCTGTCAAGTTCATGCAGTATATGGCAACATTGATGGAACGCCAATTCGTTCAAGATATCCAGAATTTGAAGTTATTAAAATTGAAAATACTACCATATTAGTTATACACATTGGAGGATATCCTGAAAGATACGATAAAAACTCCATTCCGCTTATCGAAAAATACAAACCCAATTTATTTATATCTGGACATTCCCATATTTTACGGGTTATGTATGATAAAAACCGCTCCCTTTTACATATTAATCCAGGTGCAACTGGCAAATATGGATTTCATGCAAGCATTACCGCAGTTCGTTTAGACATTAATGGGATACGTTTTGAAAATTTAGAAGTTTTTGACCTCAAAAAGTAATTTTTTGCTTCAAAAAATTAAAATATTAAAAATAAAGTAACATTTTAATAAAAAAAACGTATAGAAAAGCGTGATTTTACTATTTTGAACATTTTTTTATATACATTGCAAAACAAAACAGATTTAAAATGAAGAGGTTTTTCCAATTAACTTTAATAATTTATCTTTTAGCAACGCCATATATTATTAAGGCTCAGAAGTTTGGCACGAGTGAATACAAATCAGAATTTAACAAAGCTCTTAAATTCATAAAAGATGACGAATTTCGTTATGCTTATGCTATTTTTGAATCACTCTATAAATCCAATCCCGACAACGCCAACATTCAATATCACATGGGGATTTGTTTAATGGATCAAAAATACGAAAAGGACGAAGCATTGCAATGGCTATTAAAAGCTGCCGATAATTTTACTATATATTATAAATCGACACCCAATGAAACTTCGGCTCCGGTTTATGTTTTATACCAAATTGGGGTTTGTTATCATTATGCTTCTAATTATAAAGAAGCAAAAAAATGGTATCAGGAATTTGTTAACAGAGCAGATCCTGCAAAAATAGCTAAAGATGTTTCCAGGGCAAAAGAAAAAATGGATTGGTGCGATAATCCTTCGTTAATTATTCCTCCAAACTTAGACAGTTTGCTTGCTCTAAATAAAAAACCACCCGTTAGAAACGATGAATATTATTCCAAAATAGGAGATGCACTCGAGATAGTAAACCTTGACCATTTTCATGCATTATATATTTTAATTCCAATTTTAGAAATGGATCCAAACAATTGCAATGTGAATTATTTTTTAGGCATTGCTTGTTTAAACATTAGAGATTTACGTCATTTAGCTCCAATTTATTTATCAAAAGCTGTTGAAAAAGTAGATCCGCGACTTATCAAAAAAAATGCATACTCACAAGCAGCACCAAAATTTGCAAATTATTATCTTGGGTTAGCTTGGTACGAAAATAGTCGTTGCGACTTAGCTGTTCCTAATTACCGAGCATTTTTAACTATTATAGGGCAAAAAGACCCTTATGCAAACGAAATTGTAGAACATAAAATTGAGCTATGCTTAATGCAACAAGCCGAACTCGATTCAATTTTGCTTGCAAACAATCGCAATCCAAAAGATTTTGATTTAACCGAAGATTCGGTAAATAAAGTTCGAACACAAAAAGACACTACAATAGCTCGCCTTGTGGAGGATACAGCCGTTTTAGTTAGTAAAGATGGATATTTTTATGCAGTTCAAGTTGGGGCTGGAAACATCAACATGCAATATTTTGAAGAATTGCGAAAACTTGACAAAAACAACAATTTGCCATTCCCTTATCGTGGAACTAAAAAAGCCAAAACCGATGAAATTCCTGGAGACAGACTTAGACGTTTTATTATTGGTAAATTTAAAACCAAAGAAGAAGCTCTACCATTGTTGAAACAAGTAATTGAAATGGGATATAAGGATGCATTTATTGGACAATTCCAAGAACATGTTTTACAAGAATAAACCAAAACATATCATAAAAAAGAGGCATTTTTCAATGCCTCTTTTTTTGTTACATATTTGAGTAATAACAAAGTGAATTATTCTTAAACTGATACCAATATGGGTTATGTATTTCTCCTAATTAAAAAAAAACCAATAAACAAAATCACTGTTGTCCGATATAAATTTTGACAATTGTTGTAAAACACTGAATACTAAATTAATAGGTGAAATGACAGAAAATAGGGTTTATTTTTGTATGTTTTAAAAATATAGATTTTTTGCAATTAACTGCCCCCCTTGTTCGCCAACTGACGAATATAAATTACTGAAAATCAATTCATTTTTTAGGATTGAGGCAAAAATTGATTGAAGCAATTTACACTTATCGCAAAATTTATTTTTTTTATCGGATAATAGTAAAATAGAAATCTCTTTAGTTTAATTTTGTAGCACATACAATTATTATTATATTTGCAGACCTAAAAAAATAATTTAATTATGAATTCTTGTTATTCAAGAAAGTAGATCTAATCAATTATACATTACCATGGAAAACAAAACAAATTCTAATCCGGTTTCTGATGAGCAACCTGAAAGCCTTCAGATCGAAAATGCCGAACCAATTCAGGAAATTAACGATACAATTATCGTTGATGAACCAACTGGTGAAGTTTCCAAAAACGAAGTAATCATCCAAAACGAAGTAATTGAAACGCCTGAACCTGAAGAAATTGCACAAGCTGAAGTAATTGAAACGCCTGAACCAGAAGTAATTGCTCAAGCAGAGGTAATTGAAACACCTGAACCAGAAGTAATTGCTCAAACAGAGGTAATTGAAACTCCTGAACCAGAAGTAATTGCTCAAACAGAAGTAATTGAAACTCCTAAAGCAAAAACAGCAACTAAAGTAGTTAAGTCCAAACCTTCCATTGATAATATCATTGGAGAGATTGACGACTCTTCGGATGAAGCACAAGAAGATGAAGAAGGAGCGGACGATTTGGAAGAAGATTCAACCGAAATTGAATTGAATTTAGATGGAATTGAAGAAAAAACAACCCTTGAGCTTGTTGAATTATTTGAAGATATTTTAAGCAAACACAACATACAAACTATTAAAGGCAGCATTTCTACTATTCGAAATTTATTTAGAGATAGAATTGCAGCCGAGAAGCAAATTATTTTAGACGCTTTTATAAGCAATGGCGGCGAAAAAGAAGATTTTGTTTCGGAAGATACTGAGTTAGAAATTAAGTTTAATCAACTACTTAAAGTATATAAATCAAAGAAATCGAATCATATAGAGAAACTCGAACTACAAAAAAACGAGAATCTGAAAATTAAAGAGGAACTTTTAGAAGAACTTAAACTTTTAATTGGCTCAACCGAGCCATTGAAAATTATTAACGATAAATTTCGTGAAATTGACGAACGCTGGAAAAGCGTTGGTGCTGTTCCACAAAAGAATTATAGTAGCTTATGGAAAAGTTACCATTTTTCGGTTGAGCGTTTTTTCGACAAAGTGCGACAATATAGAGAATTAAAAGATTTAGATTTTAAGAAAAACTTAGAATTAAAAATCGAATTATGTGAAAAAACAGAAGAATTACTAGTTGAAAAATCTGTAACTAAATCTTTTAAACTTCTTCAAAAATATCACGACCAATGGAAAGAAATTGGACCTGTTCCAGAAGAGAAGAAAGACGAAATTTGGGAACGATTTAAAACCTGTACCGACCGTATTAACGAACGCAGAAAAGAATATTACGAAGAACGCCAAAACGAGCTTCAAACCAATTATAAAGCTAAATTAGTTTTATGCGAAAACATTGAAGAATTATGTACTCAAGAGTATTCTTTAATTAAGGACTGGAATGATATGAGTGACAAATTAACCGAACTATTGAACGTTTGGAAAACTATTGGACCAGCTCCAAAAGAAGTAAACGACCAAGTTTGGGAACGTTTTAAACACAACTTAGATGTCTTTTTTGTAAACAAAAAAAATTATTTACAAAAAATAAAAGACGAACAACTCGAAAACTTCAACCAAAAAGTAAGTCTTTGCATTAAAGTTGAATCCATAGCCGAACGAACCGATTGGAATAAAGCAACAGCCGAAATATTAGAACTTCAAAAAGAATGGAAAACTATTGGAATAGTATCTCGAAAACAATCGGATGTTATTTGGAAACGTTTTAGAGGTGCTTGCGATAAGTTTTTTGAAAAAAAATCGAGCTATTTTTCAAATGCTAAAGAACATGAACAAGAAAATCTGACAAAAAAAGAAACTTTAATAAAATCGATTGTTGATTTTACTTATAGCGAAAATACAAATGAAGATTTTGAAACGTTAAAAGGTTTTCAACGCGAATGGAACGAAATTGGTCATGTTCCGATGAAGGATAAAGAACGTTTGTATAAAGAATACAAAAATGCTATCGACAATCATTTCGACAAATTAAAAATTAGCTCAAACGATATTCGTAAAAGCAATTACAAAAGTCGCATTGATTCCATAATGGATTCGCCAAATGCCGATAGAGTGATTGATAAAGAACGTAGATTTTTATATAATAAAGCCACACAACTTAAAGAGGACATTAATCTTTGGGAAAACAACATTGGTTTCTTTGTAAAATCTCCAAATGCTCAATTATTAACTGCCGAATTTCAAAAGAAAATCGATGAAGCACGAATTGAATTAAAAGATATTGAAACAAAGATTAAACTTCTTGTGGATAAAAGATAAAATTTGAAATAATAAAAACAAAACGACGGATATTTTATATTCGTCGTTTTGTTTTATGCAATAGTTGTTTCTGTTTATACCTCTCGTCTCTTTGTAAAATAAAAACAGCCGTCAACAAATCACGGATAGTTCGGATTGCAAATCCGAACTAACTCGCTATAAATAAATAATGGTTAGAAAATAAAAAAAAGCCGTTTTTCAACGGCTTTTTTTTATGAGCGAAAGACGAGACTCGAACTCGCGACCCTGACCTTGGCAAGGTCATGCTCTACCAACTGAGCTACTTTCGCAAAGAGTACCCGGGGCGGGACTTGAACCCGCACGACCTTGCGATCAAAGGATTTTAAGTCCTTCGTGTCTACCATTCCACCACCTGGGCATCTATTATTTATAAGAACTTCTCCATGAGCGAAAGACGAGACTCGAACTCGCGACCCTGACCTTGGCAAGGTCATGCTCTACCAACTGAGCTACTTTCGCATCATTTAGGATTGCAAAAGTAATACATTTTATTTAATTTGCAAGTATTTTAAAAAAAAAAAATTGTTTGCATAAAATATTTCTATTTTCATGAAAACAAACACTATTTTTGCATTTTCTTCGTTAAGTTACTTTTATATTAAATCTGAAATTTTAAATATGAATAAGCTGATAACTACAATATTAATTTTAGTTACCCTAACATC
>JBBQWB010000017.1:0-39216 GCA_038210985.1 Bacteroidales bacterium | reverse complement strand
GAAATTTTAAATCTTTTTCAAAATATTCGCAAATACACATGTATATTTTAATTAATTTAGCTTCATTATTCTTGATAATCATATCTTTTATGCTTTGTGGTTATTGCATCTAAGATATTGATTATCAAGATATTAAAATAGTAATATTTTCATAAGTTACTAACCATCAATTGTTTATATGTTTTAAGAAATTATGATTTCAACCCTTGATTCGCATTATTAAGTTTTGATTTGCTGCAATATTTTTTAAAGGAGGGCATTACAAATGAAAATTGTGGACAATATTACTGGCAACAGGATTGTCACCACAATGCAAAAGGTTATGAACTTTTTGCCAAAGGCGTTGAGTGGAAGTTGAAGCAACTTGGAATCCTCGATTCATTAATTGTAAATCCTGATAGTTTAAGAATTATAAATGGGAATTTTTTAAATTAAATTTTCTTTCTACTTTTACAAAATAAATCTATGTTTTAATGAAATCCATAAAAATTGCTTTAGCCCAATTGTTAGTCGAAGGCGGTGAACCTGAACGAAATTTTGAACGTGCTGAAAAACTTGTAATGCAAGCTACTGAAGCAAATTGTGATTTGGTTTTATTACCCGAAACTATTGATTTTGCATGGACTCATCCAAGTGCTAAAGTGGAATGCCATCCGATACCTGGAGAATTTAGCGAGGTGTTTTGCGATATGGCAAAAAAATATAATATTTTTATTTGTGTTGGCTTAACCGAAAAAAGAGGGGATAAAATATATAATACTGCATTGCTAATTAATGATTATGGAAAAATCATATTAAAATATAGTAAAATTAACCTATTAGTAGTTGAACACGAATATTACGAGGTTGGCAAAACGCTAAATGTTGTTGAAACTCCTTTTGGAATGATTGGCGTGAATATTTGTGCAGATAATTATAATAACAGCTTGTCAATTGCTCATACTTTAGCTAAGATGGGAGCACAAATAATTTTAGCACCTTCTTCTTGGACTGTCGATTATTCTATCACCGAAGAAGAAAATCCTTATAATGATAAGTGGATAAAGCCATTATCAACTATTGCAAAGCTTTATAATGTTATTGTTTGTAGCACAACAAGCGTTGGTTACATTGTTGGCGGACCTTACGAAGGCAAAAAAATGGTTGGATGTTCGTTAGCAGTTGATAAAAATGGAATTATTGCTAAAGGTTTAATGAATGAATTTACCGGAGATATTGTAGTATTTAAAACCGAAGTTCCTGAAAATCATGAAAAAGGAACTCAAATAAGCGATAGAGTGGGATTTTAATCATAATAAACTGTAGAATTTCAAAAATAAAAAAGACCTGACAAAAATTAATGCGTCAGGTCTTTTTTAATAATTCAAGATTAAACTAATCTTTTATCGAGTTTTTCGTTTCCCACTTTTTTATAAGCCAAAACGATAGTTTATAACTTACATATATTAATGCAGGCCAGTTTAATAACCATAATATTTGAACGATATATGAATTCATGTTTTTATCCTTTCTTGTTTGTTAATAAGTATGCGATTCTTCATCCAACTCTTGTTTAGTGATTTTTTTGTTGCTAATTGATTTCCATGCATACCAAATATAGGCAAATACAAACGGAACAAGCAGCGAAACATAGCTCATCACGGTTAATGTGTATAAACTGGAAGAGCTGTTTTCGATTGTTAACGAGCTTTGTAAGTCGAAAGTAGATGGATAATAAGCTGTATTGTTATACCCAATCATCAAAAGCAATGAAAAAACAGTTAAAATAGTTCCAATTCCAGCAAACCAAATTCCTTTAGTAAAATTTGAAAACAGGGATTTGATAATTCCAAATAAAACACCAACCACACCAAGCACAAATAATAATGAAACTACGGGTAATTTTAAAAAGTTATGGAAATATTTATAGGATTCCATCGACACTATTTTTGTATCTGGATCCACTGCAAATCCCGAGCTTAAAAGAGTCCATATTACAAAAGTTAGAAAGAAAACTAGAAAAGGTATTGCATTATACCATAACATTTTTTTAGAACGATTAAAAATTTCGTCGTCGTCAATGCTATTCATAAAATACAAAAGACCTAGAACGCGAGCAAGAAATAAAACAGCAAGTCCAAGGCAAAGGTTTTGTACATTTAATAATGCCTCAAGTCCATGAGATGGTAATTCCCATGATGAAATAACCAAACTTCCTTGTCCTGCGATATTTGCGATATTTGCTTTGTCAACCGAAAATTCAGAACCGGTAAAGAAAGTTGCAACGGCAGTACCGATTAAAAAAGGTGCTAAAATCCCATTCAAAAACAAAAAGATGTCGAAGGTTTTTTTGCCAAGTATATTGTTTGGTTTCGAGCGGAATTCGTATGCTACTGCTTGAATAACAAAGCTAAACAAGATAGCCATCCAAACCCAATATGCTCCGCCAAAACTGGTTGAGTAGAATAGGGGAAAAGAGGCAAAAAAAGCACCACCAAATGTAACTAATGTGGTAAAGGTGAATTCCCATTTACGACCAGTGCTATTTATAATCATTTTTTGAGAGGCTTCATTTTTTCCAAATGACCAAATAAACGATTGTCCACCTTGAACAAACATTAAAAAAACTAATAATGCGGCAAGTAACGATACTATTGCCCACCAATATTGTTGTAAAAACAAGTATGAAAAAGTTTCAAACATTATTCATTTCCTCCATCTTTAGGTTTTGGTCCGATTTTAATTTGTTTAACCATGATGCTTATTTCGGCAATTAAAAGTGCTGTAAAAATTAAAGCGAAAAGCACAAATGTAATTTGAACAGAACTCGCATCAATGCGTGAAACGGCTGCAACAGTTGGTAATAAGTCTTGAATAACCCATGGTTGGCGACCAACTTCGGCTACAACCCAACCTGCCTGACCAGCAATAAAAGTAAGTGGAACCGCAATTAAGGATGTCCATAAAAACCAACGATGTTTTTCAATTTTATTTTTAAAAATAAACCATAAGGCAAGGATGAAGATTCCTAAAAACAAAAAACCTAAGAAAACCATAATCCTAAAACTATAAAAAGTTAATGGCACATTTGGGATAATGCTTTCGGGATTGTTTAAATATCCATAACCAAAGTAGCTCCAGTTTTCACGAAGTGTTTTTAAGTGGGTTTCGGCCGTAATTGTATCTCCAGTTTTTTTACAAGATTTATAGTCGGCAAGAGCTTGAATTGCAATTTTTCCTTTAACTATCTTTTCTTGTGCCGATATAATTCCTCTTTCTGGATTTCCATTTACAATATCATCGATACCAGGAACATACGAGTTAAAATCGCGGAAACTTAAAAACGATAACATTTTAGGGATTTCGTTACGGAAAACAAAAGCCTCTTTTCCATCATTAACCTTTTTGCCTGGAGTTAACATTCCAACTGTTACCAAACCAGCCCCTTCTTCACCCTTATATAAACTTTCCATTGCCGCTAATTTCATTGGTTGATGAATAGCTACTTGATTTCCTGAGCTATCTCCAGTAAAAATTAGAAATAAAGTAGCAATTGTACCAAATGTGGCACCCACAATCATACTTCGTTTAGCAAATAAAACTTCTCGTTTACGAATTATCATCCATGCACTAATGCCAACTACAAACATGCTCCCGGTTACAAATCCCGAGGTAATTGTATGCAAAAATTTTTGAATTGCATAGGGCGATAGGATAACATCCCAAAAATTCATCATTTCGTTACGCACTGTATCGGGGTTAAAAATCATGCCAACAGGATAATTCATCCAGCCGTTGGCAATTAAAATCCATAATGCTGATAAATTGGCTCCAATTGCTACAAGCCAAGTGGAAATTAAATGAAACTTTTTGCTCACTTTATTCCATCCAAAAAACATTACTGCAATAAATGTCGATTCGATAAAAAATGCCATTATTCCTTCAATAGCTAGAGGTGCACCAAAAATATCACCTACAAACCATGAATAATTTGACCAATTTGTGCCAAATTCAAATTCTAAGATAATTCCAGTTGACACACCAATGGCAAAATTAATCCCAAATAATGTCATCCAAAATTTTGTAATTCGCTTCCATTCGAGGTTGCCAGTTTTAACATAAATACTTTCGGTTATCGCCATAAAAAAAGACAGTCCCAAAGTTAATGGAACAAACAACCAATGGTACATTGCGGTTAGGGCAAATTGAGCCCTCGACCAGTCAACTACACTGTAATCAATGTTTAAATACATACTTTTTGTTTGCGTTAATAATTATTTTATTGATTTTTATTTCTTTCGGTTAATTCATTTAATACATGTTCGCTTTTTTCCTTGCTTGTATCGTATTTGCTGTTTAAAAAGTTTGGGAAAAATAGTAATTTTAGAATTACAAACATTATAAATAGTTTAACTAAAATAATTGTCCATAAAGTTTTTCCAAGCTTCATGCTTCGGAAACCTTCCACATAAAACCTTAATACTTGCTTAAATGGTGCAATAATTTTTTTCATCAAGTTTATTTAACGCTTTTTAAAACAGATTTGTTTTTGAAATGTTCAAAGTGTAAAAGTATAATTTTTAATGCAAAACGAATTAAATTATAAATTGATTTTGTTATTATGTTTTCAACAAAGCAATGTTAATCTCTTTTATGAATATAAGCTAATAGTCAAAAGATGTATTACTAACTTTGTTTTAAATTAGCTGAATGCTGTATTTATGACAACACCTTTAATTACTCGAATTGCAACATATAATGTAAATGGAATAAGAGCAGCCTTGAAAAAAGACTTGCTCGAATGGATGGATTTGTCAGATATCGACATTATTTGTCTTCAGGAAATTAAGGCTGATATTGAACAGGTTCCACAGTTTTATTTTCACGAGAAAGGTTATAACTGCTATTGGTATTCTGCCGAAAAAAAAGGATATAGTGGCGTTGCAATAATTTCTAAAAGAGTCCCCGACCATGTTGAGTATGGCATGGGAATTCCTGAATACGATAGGGAAGGAAGACTTATTAGAGCTGATTTTGGCGATGTGTCGGTTGTTTCGGTTTATCATCCCTCGGGTAGTAGTGGCGACAATCGTCAAGGGTTTAAAATGAAATGGTTGGATGATTTTTATAATTATGTGGAAGAATTAAAAAAAACACGACCCAATTTAATTATTTGTGGCGATTTTAATATTTGTCATAAACCAATTGATATTCATGATCCCATTCGCAATGCTACTTCGTCAGGGTTTTTACCCGAAGAGAGGATTTGGATGTCGAAATATTTCGACTCGGATTTTATAGATTCGTTTAGGCATGTTAATGACAAACCAAACCAATACACATGGTGGAGTTATCGGGCTAACGCCCGATATAAAAACTTGGGATGGAGAATTGATTACATTTGTCACACTTCGTCTATTCATAGTTGCTTTCACGATTCTAAAATTGATGCGAATGCAATTCATTCCGATCATTGTCCTGTTATTTCTGAGTATAAATTAGAATTTAAATAAAAAATATAGTTATGAAACGTACCCATTTGTTATTGATTTTTTCCTTGATATTTTTTACTTCTTGTGTTTCACAGCAAAAATATTCTGAATCGGAAACGCGTCGAAAGAATTGCGAAGATGAAGTTAGTAAAATTAAAAATGATAATCTTACTTTAAATAATCAATTAACCGAGACAAAATCAAATTACGACAGATTGCGTCAACAACACGAAAAGCTTAAGCAAGACACCTTGATTATGGGCAAAACATTTCGTTCGCAGGTGATGAGTAATCAAAAACTTCAGGAAGCATACAATGATTTGCTTAAATCAACCGAATCTATTACTTCGGGAAACAATGATGAAGTTGCTAAAATATTGGAAAGCTTAAATAAACTTCGTTTGGATTTACTTCGCCGCGAAGATGATTTAAAAACATTGGAAACGGAAATGAATAACCGGATGGCCGATTTAGACGTTGTGGCTAGAGAAATTAAAGTTAAAGAAGATAAAATCAATGAACTTCAAAAGATTCTAGATAATAAAGATTTTGCCGTTAATGCACTCAAGGAGAAGGTTATGAAAGCACTTGTTGGGTATCAGAATAATGGATTAAATGTGTATCAAAAAAATGGGAAAGTTTATGTTTCGATGGAAGATAAACTGTTGTATCAATCGGGAAGTTTTCAAATTGACCCACGAGGCGAAGCTGCTTTAAAAGAGTTGGCAATTATTTTAGAGCAGGATAAGGATATCAATGTAATGATTGAAGGTCACACCGATGATGTGCCATACAAGGCTGCATCTGGACAAATTCGCGACAACTGGGATTTAAGCGTTATGCGTGCCACAACGGTTGTAAACATATTGTTGAAGCATGGAAAAATTGATCCTCGTCGATTAACAGCAGCTGGACGTAGTGAGTATAATCCAATAGATACTGGAAAATCGGTAGAATCTCGTGCCAAAAATCGTCGCACCGAAATAATTCTAACTCCCAAAATGGATGAGTTATTTAAAATTTTGGAATCGAATTAGAGACGGGGAACTTTCTTCTATTTTATGATAATAATCAAACACAATTTTAGCTTTTGATTTCCCAATGATTTTTTCTATTTCTTCGATAGAGGTTTCTTTTATGGTCTTTACCGAACGAAATTCCAGTAAAAGTTTTTCAGCAATTGTACTACCGATGCCTTTAATTTGTGTAAGTTCGGTTTTTATGGTGTCTTTTTCGCGTTTAACACGGTGATGCGTGATGCCAAATCTATGGGCTTCATCGCGTAATTGCTGAATAATTCGCAAGGATTCGGATTTTTTATCAATGTATAATGGAATGGAATCAAAAGGTTTAAATATTTCTTCCAAACGTTTTGCTATTCCAATAATGGATACCTTGTCTTGAATTTTTAAATCAACAAGAATTTCGAATGCGGCACTTAATTGTCCTTTGCCACCATCCACAACAATTAAATCAGGTAGGGGTGAATTTTCTTCAATTAGTCGCTTGTAACGCCTTAAAAAAACTTCTTTCATGGAAGCAAAATCGTCGGGACCCACAACCGTTTGAATGTTGTAATGACGATAATCTTTTTTAGATGGTTTTGCATTTCTAAAACAAACCATTGCCGAAACTGCATTGGTGCCTTGTGTGTTCGAATTGTCAAAACATTCGATATGATTAGGTAATTTAGGAAGTTGTAAATCTTCTTTCATCTTTTCCAAAACTCGTTTTACATTTCGTTCGGGGTCAATTAAACTTGCGTTTTTTTGCTTTTCGAGCATATAGTATTTGGCATTGCGAAGCGAAAGTTCGAGTAATTTTAATTTATCGCCTTTTTTGGGTACTGTATATTTTAAATTTTGAAATTTAAATTCAGGTAAAAAAGGCAAAATAACTTCTTGTGTAGTGCTTTGTAGTCGTTCGCGGATATCCGTCATGGCAAAACTTAGGATTTCATCATCGGTTTCCTCTAAATTTTTCTTTACTTCTTGTGTATATGTTTGAACGATTGCTCCATCGATGATTTTCAAAAAGTTGACGTAAGCATTTTTTTCATCCGATATCACAGAATATACATCTACATTTCCAATTTTTGGATTTACGATGGTTGATTTGCTTTGATAATTTTCGAGCGAAAGGATTTTCTCTTTTACAATTTGAGCATTTTCAAAATCCTGTTTAGATGCATATTCCATCATTAATTCCTTAAGCCGTTTTAAAACTACTGTAATATTCCCTTTTAAAATAAGCGAAATTTGATCGATGTTTTGTTGATAATCTTCCAGTGATTGTTTGTTTTCGCATGGACCTAAACAACGTTTTATATGGTACTCCAAACAAACCCTGTATTTGCCTTTTTTAATATGAAGTTCGTCCAAATTCAAATTGCAAGTTCGTAATTTAAAAAGTTGACGAATCATTTCCAAAAGTGCATTCATCATTTTAATCGAAGCATAGGGACCAAAATAAATGGATTTATCTTTAACTAAATTTCGAGTTGCAAAAACTCTTGGAAAGTTCTCGTTTTTAATGCAAATCCAAGGAAAAGTTTTGTCGTCTTTTAGTAAAATATTATATCTAGGTTGATATTTTTTGATGAGGCTATTTTCGAGCAATAAAGCATCAATTTCGGTATCTACTACAATATATTTTATGTCCGCAATTCGCCTTACAAGCATTCGAAGCTTAGTTTTATCAGGCTCCTTTTGGAAGTATGAATACACTCTTTTTTTTAAATTTTTCGCTTTGCCAATATAAATTATAACGCCAGTTTCATCAAAATACTGATAAATACCAGGTTTAGCTGGTAAGCTTTGAAATATTGGCGAAATGGAGTCGAAATATTTATTTTTATACATTGGCTTGCTTAATCTGTGATTTTAGATTTCATTATTTTAAAGTTAATTTCTTCAATTCCTTTAATAACTAAGCGAGATGTGCCTTGTTCAAACTCGTATTGATATTTTCCTGCTTTTGGAAACTTTTTCCCTTTTTGAATGCAATCTGAATATTGTCTAAGCCCATCTTTAGGTTCCTTTAAAAAACGGTTGTAATTATCCTTTATTTTTACAGAATATTTGTCTGATCGGGTTTCACCATTTGAATAATCGGCTTTTAAATAAAGTGGAATAAATTGTTCTGGATAATCTTCTTTTATCTTTACTTCTATAAATATATCGTATCGAATATCAGGATTATTAATTTCAAAATCAAACGATAGTTTTGTAAATCTATTCCAACCTTCGTTTCCAAATTTTATATTTTTTTCAAAAACAGTTTTATTGCCACATCCAATAATTAAAAATAAAGGAATTATAAAAATTAGTATTCGAGCTGTATTTTTCATTTGAGTTTTTTTTACAAATTTACGCTAAATTGTAGAATAAAAAATCCGAAAATATTATCTTAATATTTTCGGATTTTTTATTCTTTTGTTTATTTAGTTCTAGCAATAAAATTCGGTATTTGGCGTTTTCTTAAAAGTACTATTTCTTAAAGTACAGTAAACTCAACTCTGCGATTCATTTGTCTGTTTTCGTCGGTATCGTTTGGCTTAACTGGTTTTTTTTCGCCCATTCCAATCGATTGTAAACGAGTTTTGGCAATTCCTTTATCAATCAAATAATTCATAACCGATGTTGCACGATTTTGAGATAAAGTTTGATTGCTTTGGTCGTTTCCAACATCATCGGTATGTCCGATAATTTTTATTTTTAAATCCGAATCACCTTTCAATATTTCAACTAATTGGTCAAGTTCCGAAAAA
This sequence comes from Bacteroidales bacterium, assembly GCA_038210985.1. GTDB lineage: Bacteria > Bacteroidota > Bacteroidia > Bacteroidales > WCHB1-69 > JAQUGA01. The sequence continues at coordinate 29,976 of JBBQWB010000017.1, read as the reverse complement.
GATTCTGAGCGTATTTCGGACGAACCTGTGTCGAAAAATAAATTATTTATCCGGATCGTTTGTCCTTGTTTTAGGGGCATCATAACTAAAGTCTGTTCTATGCTCACGCCTTGCTCAGCTTTTGTTAAATCTAAATTTTGATGAATGGAATAATAGCCTTTTGCTTCGGCATAAATTGCATAGGTTTTTCCGTAAGGTAAAGTAATTTTGTAATTCCCATTATTAGAAATGGATTTTGCAACGCCAACTTCTTTTCCGGTTTTTAAATCTTCATACTTAATAGTTGCACCTACAGGCTTTCCTTCCGTGTCCACAACTTTTCCGTTAATTAATACTACTGGGTCGGGTAAAATATCTTTCGTTAATTGAATTCTAAAAACGTCCCCTTTTCCTTGTCCGCTTTTTTCCGAATTGTAATATCCAAAACTTTCTAAAGCCGGAATAAACAAACCTTCATTCCAACCCTCATCGTTAATTTTTGGGCCTAAATTTATTGGAGTACTCCAATTTGTCCAACTATCATCTAAGCGTTTACTCATGTAAATATCATTAGAGCCGTAAGTGTCACCAATACGACTTGATGAGAAATATAAAGTCTTTTCATCCGAAGCAATAAAAGGGCTGAAATCTATTGATGTTGTATTAATTACTTCGCCCATATGCTTTGGTTTCGACCATTTATAATTTTTCTCCAAAAAAGAAACATACAAATCTTTGCTTCCTAATGTCTGTTTTTCAACCTCATTGCCGTCGTAACTCAATATTAATACCTTCCCGTTGTTTGATAAACAAAAAGTTGAATTAATCGAAGGTATTGTTATGCCTAAATCTATTTCAATCGGATCATTCCAGCCATCGTTTGTTCTTGTAATAGAATATAATCCTCTTTTACCATCCTCTTTAACAATGGTTACAAGTAGAGTGTTGTTGTCGGGGCTAACCGAGTAAAGATAAGGATACTTCTTTTTGGTATTAAACTTAGCATCCACTTGTTTTGCTTCGCCCCAGCTACCGTCTTTGTTGCGATTAACACAAAATAATCGACTTTCATCCGTGGAGCTTGTAGGAGATGGGCACAATATTCTGGTAAAATAGAGGTGATTTCCATCGGCAGTTAGCTTTGGACGATAGTCGTAACAGGCTGAGTTAACAGTTGAACCTAAATTTTCTGGTTCGCCGATGACATTTAATTTGTTTGATGTTGCTTGTGCGAAAATGTTATTGATTTGAACGAACAAAATAACTAACACAAATAACGAAAAACTTATTTTTTTCATAAATCAATAATTTTAATTAATTGAGAATATTAACGCAAAATTAATTAATCATTTCAATATTTGAATGTTTTTTAAGATTTTATATGATTTTGCACTCTTGTCTTATTATTTTATACTTTTGCTTGGGTTAAACAGAGTAAAAGTATAATTGTGGATGGCGAAAAAAAATAAATTTTATGTGGTCTGGAAGGGCAAAGTCCCTGGTGTTTATCAAACTTGGGAGGAGTGCGAAAAACAGGTAAAAGGTGCGGAAGAGGCTAAGTATAAATCATTTGAAACAATCGAAGAAGCAAATAAGGAGTATAAAAATCCTAGTTTCAAAAAAAAGGAATCAAATTCAAAAGTAGTGTTATCGAAAACTTCAGCACAATTTGTTTATCCAAGCATTTGTGTGGATGCTGCTTGTAGTGGAAATCCTGGGTTGATGGAATACAGGGGAGTAGATACGAAAAGCGGGAAAGAGATTTTTAGAAAAGGACCTTATCCAGATGCTACTAACAATATTGGTGAGTTTTTAGCTTTAGTTCACGGCTTGGCTTTTTTGAAAAATAGAAATATAAATTGTCCAATTTATAGCGATTCAATGACTGCATTGTCGTGGGTTAAAAAAAAGAAAGCCAAGACCAAATTGGAGTTAACTTCTAAAAATAGCAATATTTTTGAATTAATTCAACGAGCCGAATATTGGTTGATAAATAACGAAATTGAGGTTACTTTATTAAAATGGCCTACTGAATTATGGGGCGAAATTCCTGCTGATTTTGGTAGAAAATAGATAAAAAAATTATAAAATGAAAATAGCACTTGTATTAACACCATGTTGGTTGCCCGAAAATCCTCCAGAAAATATTGCTTCACTAGCATCTTTTATAAAACAAGCTAAACATAGTGTAAAGTGCTACGACCTAAATATTCGGTTTTATAATTTGTTAAAGAAAAGTCATATAAATTTTAACAAAGAAGATGAAATTTCAATTAATTCGTGGCAAAATAATTTAAATAAAATATGGGAAGATCAAATTGTTCTTAGTAAACTATTTATTGAATATGATGACGAGATAAATTCTTATATTCAAGATATTGTAAGTTGGAATCCAGATGTAATTGGGTTTACTATTTATTCAATTTCGTTGCTTTTTAGTGCTGAAATAGCTGAACGTATAAAGCTTATAAACCCAAGTATCAGAATTGTTTTTGGAGGCCCATCTTGTTTTCCTCATTATCGAGGGAAAACAATTTTCACATATTCTAAAGCAGTAGATTATGTCTGTTATGGTGAGGGAGAAATGGCAATTGTTGAGTTGATAAATAATCTTGAATGCAAAAATGAGAGTAGCAGTGTTAAGGGGTTTTATTCACGTCTTGAAGATGGAAGTATTATTGATGGCGGTGAAATTGAAATGATTAAAAATTTAGATACTCTTCCATTTGCCGATTATTCCGATTTCAACTTGATTGAATATACTTCCACAACTTTGCCAATAAACACTTCAAGAGGGTGCATTAATAGATGCTCCTTTTGTAACGAAAGTCCTTTTTGGAAAAAATTTCGTTCTCGTTCAGCAATTTCTGTTTTTAATGAAATTCAAGAACTGAAGTTAAAATATCCTTCATTTAATTCAATTTGGTTTGTTGATTCACTAATCAATGGAAATATTAATTTTTTAGAAACATTAGCGGATGTACTCATTGAAAGTAATTTAAAAATTCGATGGACAGCTAGTGCTTATATTAGTGAGAAATTAAATTTCCGTATATTCTGGAAACTTAAAAAATCGGGTTGTGAGTCATTATTGTTTGGATTGGAAAGCGGAAGTAATGATGTGCTAAAGTCAATGAATAAAGGTTATTCGGTTGAAATTGCAAAAAAAGTTCTTAAGGATTGTGCAAAATCAGGAATTCAAACTTACACAAATATTATTGTTGGCCATCCTAACGAAACTTACCATAATTATTTAGAAACAGTTCGTTTGTTATTGTTTTTTTTAAACCAAAACAATGTTAAAAATAGTACATTTAATATTTGTTATGTGCTCAACGGTAGTACGTTAAAAAATAAAATGGATAAATTTGATATTAACTATGGCTTTATTGATTCATGGTATTCTTTCGATAAGCAAAACAATAAAGAAATTCGAGAATTAAGGCTTAATGCTATTTTAAAAGTTTCAGATTTTAGTCATTACAATGATGAACGTAAAATATCTAGTTCTATTTTTAAAATTTTCAGGACTACTCTGCCTTTTTCATTCATACATTATTGCGTTTTCTTTAAGCTTATTTTGAAATATAAATCAAAAAGAGTAGTTAATAAATTTAAAGCTGAATATGAGGTTTATTTTAAAAATCATAAAAATATAGCAAATGATGATACTAAAGACGGAAATTACATTTCTGCTATCGTAAATTACAAAATTGAGTTTTTCGTTCAAAAAATTTTAATTCATATTCACGGTAAAGATTTTGCTAATCAGAAGCAGGTTGAATTTTTAAAATATAAAACAATTTTCATAGAATTACTCAAATTTTTTGATAAAAATGATAGAGAAATGGTGCTTGATGTTATGTTTCCATTGAGTGCAAAACAATTAACTTATTATTTTGCAAATATTGATTTTTCAAAGATGAATTTATTGGTAACTATAATGAAAGAACAATTGAAAAGTCCATTTAATATTTAACCTATTAAATTACATTAAAGATTTGTACCTTTGAAATCTCATTAAACAAAATAAAACTTGCATGGATACGGTAGTTGTAAATGGTGTTCCAATTCAAATAAAACAGCAGCAATGCACTCGTTGTGTTCAAGATACCACTGTGCCAGGTATTGAATTTGACAACCACGGAGTTTGCAATTTCTGTCATCTTCAAAATAAACTTGAACGAATTTTTCCAAATGGAAAGCTGGGTGAAAAAATCATGAGTGATTTTGTTGAAAAAATGAAGAAAGCTGGAAAAGGAAAAAAATATGATTGTGTTGTTGGTGTAAGTGGTGGGCGAGATAGTTGCTATTTGCTTTATTTAGTTGTTAAAAAATGGGGTCTTCGTCCATTAGCGGTTCATTTTAATGATGGATTTGATAATCCTGTAGCAGGAGAAAATATGATTAAAGCGGTTAAAAAGTTAGGTGTCGATTTACGAACAATTACTTCGGATTGGAGAGAGGCTAAAGCTCTCAAAATTGACTTTTTAAAGGCTTCTGTACCCGATTTGAATATGGGAACTGATATTGGTATTGCCTCATCGCTTTTTGGAACTGCTCATAAAGAAGGTTTAAAGTATGTTTTAATCGGACAATCGTTTCGCACCGAAGGTGTTAAGCCTTTGTCTTGGTCGTTTTTTGATGGCGATTATTTACGAAATGTTCATAAAAAATACAGCAATATTAGTCTTCGAAAATGGACAGCAAACGATCCAGGTTTTAATCTGGGAATTAAGGAGTTGTTTTATTATACGGTTGTAAAGAGAATAAAAACCATCACACCAATGTATTATTCCGATTATATTCGAAAAGATGCTGAAGAAATAATAAAAAATGAATTGGATTGGGTTTATCCGGGAGCTCATTATTTCGATGATTTGTATCATAGTTTAATTAAATATGTACATCGCGTAAAATTCAATATCGATATGAATATGAATAGCGATTCGGCATTAGTTCGCTCTGGACAGCTTGCTCGCGAAATTGCATTAGAACGTGCTCACGGAGTTTATTCTATCGAAGATCCAAAGATTATCGATTTGTGTATAAAACGTTTGGGAATAACACGTGATGAATTTGATTCATTCATGGCTTTGCCTCCAAAAACATTTAGAAATTATAAAACAGGATATCGGTATATTAAATTAATGAAATATCCAATTAAATTATTGTCACATTTTAATTTATTGCCTCGAGTTACCTTCGAGAAATACTTTAATTGTGGTAAATAAATGGATGGAAAAATAAAATAGAAAAATAAAGTAATAAAACTGTAAAAATGTATATATTAGGAATTAATGGTGGGGTTAGATTAGGATATCAGGATATTTCAGCAACTTTGATGAAAGATGAAAAAGTAGTTTTTGCAATTGAAGAAGAGCGATTGAGTCGTGTAAAATTTTCGCCTGGGCAATTGCCAGAGTTGTCCATTTATGAATGTTTAAAGCAAGCAGGAATTTCAATGCAAGATGTGGATATAGTTGCTTCGCACGGTTCCACTTGGGGTGACGAATATGCTGAAAAATTGCACGATTATTTTTTGTTCACTTTTGGATATTGCCCAAAATTGGAATTTGTTCATCATCACGATGCTCATTCGGCTAGTGCTTTTTATGCTTCTGGTTTTGACGAAGCTATGATTATAACGATGGATGCCTCGGGCGATGGAGTTTCTACTCAATTATCTATTGGAAAAAATAATTCAATGGAGATTTTTAAACGATATTATCGCCCTAATAGTTTGGGGATTTTTTATTCGTTATTTACCCAATTTTGTGGTTTTCGTCGAGATAGTGATGAGTATAAATTAATGGGACTTTCTGCGTATGGAGATAGCTCTAAATTCGATTTATCACAAATATTAGTATTCAATAATGGAGAACTTTATTTGAATGAAAAGTACCTGAAAAAAATTCCGCAAGGTGGAGGGCAACCAACAAGACAAGAAATGGCTTTTAGTGAAGAATTATTAAATAAGTTTGGAGCAAAACGTTTAAAAAATGTTGCTCTTGATCAAATATATAAAGATATTGCCGCAACAGTTCAAAAACAATTAGAAATTACAATTGTCGATATGGTTCGCTATTTTCACCGAGAAACAGGATTGCGTAAAATTTGTTTAGCTGGAGGTGTTGCTCTAAATTGCTTAGCAAACCAAAAAATAATGAACCTCGATTTTATCGATGAGATATACGTTCAACCAGCTTCAAGCGATGCTGGAATTTCTTTGGGTGCAGCTATGTTTGTTGCCGCTAATAATGGTTTTAAAGTCGAACCTTTAAATTCGGCTCTTTTAGGAATGGAGTTTTCAAATATTGAAATCGAAAATACACTTAAAGAAATTGGGGTAGATTATGTTTTTATTGATCGGTCAGATATAATTGCTGCCGAATTGATTTCACAGAATAAAGTAATAGGATGGTTTCAAGGAAAAATGGAGTTTGGCCCTCGTGCTTTGGGGGCACGAAGTATATTGGCAAATCCAGCCATGCCAGATGTGAAAAATATTATCAATGCTAAAATTAAATATCGTGAAGCATACCGTCCTTTCTGCCCTTCGGTGGTTGAAGAGGAAATTGGGAAGTATTTTATAGGTAAAAGTATAGCATCTCCATTTATGAATATTACCTTTGATGTGAGAGAGAATGTGAAAAATCTTATTCCTGGTGTTGTGCATGCCGATGGAACTGCTCGTTTGCAAAGTGTTTCTAATAAAAATCAACCACTTTACCACTCATTATTAATGGAATTAAAAAAAGTAACTGGACATCCAGTGGTAGTTAATACTAGTTTTAATACGAATAACGAACCTATCGTTGCTACTCCATCTGATGCTATTGCAACATTTTATCGTAGTGGATTAGATGCTTTGGTAATTGGAAATTTTTTATTGAAAAAAACTGGACGTTTTTAGAACGAAGTTATTTTATTTAGTGTTTGTAAATAAAACGCTAACTAAACTCCGCCCAAGGTCAGACTCACTATATTCGTTTTTTCAAAAGCATTCCTAGTTGCATGCAACCCTTGATTTTGACTTTTACCGATTAAATTTTGACTTTTTGTAAAAGCACTATTTATACAAATATTTTTTTCATATAAAAATATTATTGATATATTACAGATAATAGCAGTGGCTGTCTATAATGTTTGAGAACGAGGCATTTTTGAAAATTTTTATGGGAGTTAACTGGTGTTAATGACTAAGAAAATTTTCAAAAATAACGCTGTTATCGGACTTTATAGACAGGCACTATTTTGAAAGTAGCTTTGTTTTTTCATGTTTATTAAATAGAACTAAAGGATAATAAAAGCTAACTCCAACGCACCAATAATCACCATTTAATTGTGCCTTAGCATGTTTAATTTGAGTGTTATTATTCTTATAGTTTATGTCCATGCTATTTATTTTTTTAAAGCTGGTATAATAACTCCCTGAAATGAGTATGCGAGTGCCTTTAATTATATTGAATTCTAATCCCAAAGAGCTTTCCAAAAGAGAAAATGAGATAGGTTTGTCTAGTTTTGATGAAAAATTAATGGTTATTGTATCTGTTTGAGAATAAGAATAGAAATAACCTTCGGAAGCTCCTGTAGAATTAGAATAGCAATAATTGTAACCTAAAGAAACATTAAACGATACATTTCTGCCAATATTTGTTTTTAATTTAATGCGTAATGGAATTTGCCAAGTATTCATAGCCGCGAAACATGTGGAGAAGGAAAATACCTTTACTGGAGCATTAAACTCAAAACCATTTTTATACGTTTTATAAATTAAGCCTGTTTCCATTATGAAACAATTGTTAATTTCATGACTTAAATTTAAACCTATTGAAACATTGTTTAATGGAGTTGTGCTTACGCAATTTGTTTCATCCGAAATTTCATTTAAATCTATATTAAAACTGGAAGAAATGCCCACGAAGGTTTTGTTTTGGCAAAAACTAACTTGGAAAATACAGGACAGGATAATAAATAATAATAATTTATTTCTCAAAATATTTGAATTTCAGTAATTATTTCTGATAATCTCCCAATTCAATTCGGAATCCAATTTCGCCATAATGAATTATGCCGTATGCATCTCTAAGTGGTTTGTCTATACTTAAACCCGAACGTAAAAATAAATTAACCGAATTTCCAATCCTATACCCAATATGAGCACCTATGGATTTAAAGTTTTCGCTATGAAGTCCGAAATATAGTTTGTTGAGTTTGCTTAAACTAACATAAGGAACAAAATACGCAGTGGTTGAGTATGGCGTGTATTGATAATTAAGGGAAGGATTTAATGACCAATTTTGATTTAATCGCAATTTTCCACCCGAGCAAAATCGGAGTGCTAATGGGGAAAGACTTTTGTGATAATCGCCAGTGAAAGCAAAAGTATATACATTCGTTGCGGAAACGCCAACATAAACGGATTTGTGTAAATATCGAACTCCAAGGTTAAATGAACTGGCTTGATTTTCGGATTTTATAGGTTGAGGGTTTGAGCCCCATGGAAAATCGGTCATTACAGCGGTTGTTTTATCAATGCTATTGGCGTTGATGCCACCGCCAAAGTAAATCGATGAATTTCTGTTAATTAATGCTTGGAACGACATCGAAAGGTTTAACATTACACTATTATAACTTCCTCCATGAATTTGTTTAAATGCAATTCCAACTCCCATATTTTTTGAACGTATTGGAAACGAATTGGTAATCATGTATTCGTATGGCGGTGTGGCTTTGTTTTCAATGCTTTTAACAAGAGCTCCAACCTGACTCGATGCCGAAAATGTGTATCTGTTTTCAAAACCACTTAAGGTTGGATCTTGAATAAAATGGTTGTTTATATAGACGGCAATATCTCGCGAACGCTCTAATCCAATTTGAGAAATGGATAAATAATTTTCGAGCGATCTTTTAAACTGAGCAAACGAGAAATTAGCTTTTTGTTTTGCTTCTCCGCCAACAACTGGATAGTCTTCGTATGCATATTTTTTTGGAGTAACAGCTGCTTTACTCTCAATTTCAGTATTTACATTATTTACGGGTAAATCGGTGCTTGTTTTGTTTTCGGTAAATTCTAATTTGTTATCGTTCTCGATTGGTTTTGAAGGGTCTTTTTTATCTGGTATGATTTCTGAACTTGTTTCGACAACTGCTTTGTTGTTCGATTTTATCTCAACAGAAGTATTGCTATTTGTTGTTTCGGAAATTTCTATTGGTTTAATAAAGGTGTTTTCGTTAACCTTTGTTGTTTCTGAATTAATTTGCTCTTTAACAATTTCGATAACAGATGTTTTTGAATTATCAGCTTTGTTTACTGTTTGGATTTCTGCTATTGGATTATTGCTAAGATTATTCGATTTTTCAGGTTTAGTGTTTGATTTTTCAGGTTTAGTATGAGTCGTTTTTGGTGTGTTTTCCTGTTCAATTGTTGTTTCAGATTTTGTATCTATTGGTGAGTCAATTAGTTTGCTTAGAGCATTGATTCCGCTTTTTTGAAATGGTGAATTATTTTGCGATAAACGGTTGATTTCGGATTTTTCGAAGTAGTTGGTAGCAAGCACATAAGTAAGGATTGAAATCAAGCTAAGTCCAATGATAAAACCAGCTATCATTAATTTTCCGAACATAGTTTTTCCGGATTTACTAGCTAATGATGCTCGTTTTTGTACAAAAGAATCCCATTCGCTTGAATTATAGTCGAAGGATTGTTGTTCAACTTTGGTTTTAAATAATTTGTCGAAGTTTTTATCCATTTGCAACCTCCTCCAAATGATAAAGATTAATAATTTTTAATTTAAGTATAGTGCGGGCATTATTTACGTGCCAGGTTGAAGTTCCCTCTTTTATATTCAGCGTTTTAGCAATTTCTGCATGGGTGTATCCATCAAAAACAAACATGTTAAAAACCGTTCGGCTCATAGGTGGAAGTTTGTTAAGTAAAGACATTAGTTCGCCAGAAGTAAGATTGCCAATTGCATCGTTGTAGTTAAATTTATTAAGCGAAATATCGTTTACATCATCGATTGAAATTCCTTGATGTTTTTTGTTTTTCCGCAAATAGTCGATTGCTGAATTAACCATAATTCGTTTCATCCAACCCTCGAACGAACCATCAAAATTGTATTGATGAATGTTTTGAAATATTTTAATATATCCTTCCTGAAGCAAGTCTGTGGCTTCGTTTTGATGGTCGGAATAGCGGTAACAAATATTCATCATAATACTATAGAAATTTTTAAACAATGTCTCTTGAGCTTTCTCATCGCCTTTTACGGCTTTTTGAATGATGCTGTTGAGTTCGTTGTTTTTTTCATTTTTCATTTCTGTGATATTTCTATAGACGAAATCTTGCGTGCTAATATTGGGTAAAAAAGATCTATTAAAGCTTAATTAACGTTATACTCACTTTAACGTAATTTTGTTTCTTTTTGTTGTTTGTTGGACGAAGTCTCAGACTTCGTCCAAGTTTGTTGGACGAAGTCTCAGACTTCGTCCAACAAAGAGTTTCTCAGACTTCGTCCAACAAAGAGTTTTCAAGCTAATTCAGGGAAATTACAGAAACAAGGATTTACTTTTTTGCAATAAACTTATCGTAAAGCAATAAGCCAAATACGGTAAGCAATCCAATGCCAGCAAAAATAAGCCAAAACAGCGTTGGTTGTCCTTGTTTTTCAATAATTTGCACATATAAAGTAGCACCTAAAATTCCACCCACACCACTGCCGATTACACCGTATAAAAACGAATAGCCTAAATAAAGTGCTTTTTTGTCGGGAGGAGCAATTTCGCCAATGTATGCAATAAACTTTGGATGAGCTGTCATTTCGCCAATCGAAAACACAAAAAGTCCAGTTATAAATACCCAAGGATTCATCGATATTGCAAGCAAACCAATTCCTATAGTTCCAATTAAAATTCCAATTATCATGGTTGGCAAAGCTTTTGTTTTTCGCACAATTGCCGAAATAACAAGTTGCAGAAGAATTATCGCACCTGCATTTACTACGGTAACATGTTCGGCTTCAAACTTCCAAGTTGGGTTTTCGATAAATAAGGAGAGAAAAGAGTTTACTGCAAAATTAACCGAAGTCATGTCTAAATATTCTTTTAAATACCATAAAACGGAGTCGAACATCTGAAAATATAGAATCCAGAAACAGGAATAGATTAATATCATTGAAAGAAACCGAAAATCTTTTAAAACCAAAACAATTTCAGATAAAACCTGTCCGATTTTTTTGCCAGTTTGAGGTTTTTCAGGTTCTTTGTACAAAAATAAATTTACGAAAAGCAATGAGCCAGTAATAGCCGAAGCCATAAAAAAGATATAGGTGTACGAATAACTTTTCAGATAAGGGATTAGAAATAAAGGGAACAAAAAAGCTCCCAAATTTATCGACCAATAAAAAATTCCAAATCCCAGGGAGCTGTTTTCCGTATTTGTTTCTCGTGCAATTGTTCCTGAAATGAGTGGTTTAAAAAATCCTGCTCCAACTGCCATAAAAAGTAAACTTGTAAAAACCAAAACATAACTTGTGGATAATCCGGTAAAAAAATACCCAAGACTCATTACGATAAATGCAAAAAAGAGGGTTTTTCGGTATCCGTATCTATCGGCAATAGCACCCGACAAAATGGGCAATAAGTACAAAAGCGGCGTAATGGTGCTTTTAATTACTCCAACACTCTCTTTCGAAAATCCTAATCCTCCGTCGTTTGTATTCATTATCAAATAAACCGATAAAACGGACATAACGCCATAATAAGAACCTCGTTCAAAAAACTCCATTAGGATTACAGTCCAAAAGTTTTTAGAAAACTTTTTAATGCTATTTTTTTCTTTAGCCATTTGTTTTTTTGTTATTCGGTAATGTCCACATATACAGGAAGATGGTCGGAATAGCCACCAGTGTATTTAAATCCAACATACGTTCTGAAGTTTTTTAAACCAACATAGGTTTCATCAGGCATGAGTAAAAATGGAGCTCTAAAAATATTTGCACCTTTTTCGTCAATATGCAGTCCTTTTTTACGTGTTAAAAATTCGTAGGATACAATCATTTGGTCTAAAATTCCCCAATGTTCCTGATATTTATGACTTCCATATCTGCCTTCTTTGTAAATAGGATACATTAAATTTATTACGTCCATTGGATTAGCATTGTTTGTGTCTGGAAGAGCTCGAAGGTGCTCGATAAGGCTAATGTCTGAAGGGTAATCGTTTAAGTCGCCCATCATAAAAATCAGCGTTTTTGAATTTATATTTAAAAGTGAATCTACTTTATGACGTAATATGTCGGCTGCTCTATTTCTTTTTTCGATGGTTGCTGCATATCCTCCGTATCTGGAAGGCCAGTGATTGACAAAAAAATGAACAGTATCGGGCGAAAATTTAAAAACACCGCTTACATACAAAATATCTCGTGTTTTCCCATTAGGTTCATTTATAAATTTAACTGGAATTGGTTCGGAATGAATAACATGGAATCGATCTGTGCGATATAAAAAGGCAACATCAATACCTCTATTATCGGGCGAATCATAATGAACAATTCCATATTTAGCTGAACTTAACCCCGATCGTTTGGTTAAATCTTCGAGTACTCTTCGGTTTTCAATTTCACACATGCCAATAATTTCAGGAAAATCCCAACCTCCAATCGAAGTAAGTACTTTGGCTAAATTATTTACTTTTTTCCAATATTTTGATTTTGTCCAATGGTTATCGCCGTCGGGAGTAAAGGATTCGTCGGAAGTTAAACTGTCGTTCTCTGTGTCGTAAAAGTTTTCGACATTGTAAAAAACGATTCGAGCTTTATTGCTTCGGGCTTGGTCGTCAAAGGTTTTCCAGAAGTCGTTTGAATTATTTGTTTGTATTATCTTTGTAGTGTCAATTTGACCATTTAAATTGATACTTAGCAACAAAATAAAAAACAAATTGCTGATTCGAAAAGTGATTTTCATTGAATTTTTTTTCAAACATAGTTATAATTGGTGAAATATAATAAGAATTTTTAATAAATAAAAAGATGATACAGTCGAACAAGCAGAAATTAGACGATATTTTGATTTTTTTCAAAGATAATTATAGCGAAAAAAATCGAATTGGAATGAGTCGATACGGTATTAAAATCGAAAATGCATACGGTTTAAATATGCCAATATTGCGAGAAATTGCAAAATTGAACAAAAAAAATCATGAGCTATCTCTGTTATTATGGGAAACATGCATTCATGAGGCTCGAATTTTAGCTTCTATTATTGCCGATCCTGAAAAAGCTACTCCCGAATTGGTTGAACATTGGGTAAGTGCATTTAATTCATGGGATTTGTGCGACCAATGTTGTGCATTTTTTGTAAAAACTTCATTTGCATTCGATTTAGTGCCAAAATACGTCCAAGATGAACGTGAATTTTATCGTCGTACAGCATTTTCGCTAATTGCTAGATTAGCAGTAAATGACAAGAAAGCACAAAATGAGAGATTTTATCCTTTTTTTGAATTAATTGAAAAACATTCAGCCGACCCTCGAAATATGGTTAAAAAATCGGTTAATTGGGCTCTGCGTCAGCTTGGAAAAAGGAATCATGTTCTTTTAGTAGATGCTCAAAATTTAGCATGGAAATTAAAAAATTCTACAGATAAAACATCTCAATGGATTGGTTCAGACGCATACAGAGAGCTGAATGATAGGAAAATATTGGCACGAATTAAACCTTAATAAGTTACAACTAACTCCTAAACAATATTCCAATTTTTTTTTTTGATTTATCTTTTTTTAATAAAATTTTTTTATGTTTTTGTAGAAAATATCTCAAAAAATCTTAATTTTGGGACAATTATTAAGAATTAACAGTTAAATGAATTTATATGAAAGTATTAATAGTAGGTAGTGGATATGTTGGTTTGGTTTCAGGAACTTGTTTTGCGGAAGTTGGAATTGATGTTCGGTGTGTCGATATTGATGAAAAAAAAATCGAGCAACTTAATAAAGGAATTTCGCCTATTTATGAACCTGGATTAGAGCCTATGATGGTTCGAAATATGGAGAAAAATAGATTGCATTTTTCTACCGATTTAGCGGGTAGTGTTCAAGAAGCAGATGTGATTTTTAGTGCGGTTGGAACTCCTCCAGATGAAGATGGTAGTGCCGATTTAAAATATGTTTTGGACGTTGCTCGTACGGTTGGAAAAAATATGACAAAACATATTTTAATGGTTACTAAAAGCACTGTTCCAGTTGGTACAGCTAAAAAAGTACGTAAGGCAATTCAGGATGAATTAGATATTAGAGGCTTGAAAATAGAATTTGATATCGCTTCAAATCCCGAATTTTTAAAAGAAGGGGACGCAATTAGTGATTTTTTGAAACCCGATAGAATTGTAGTCGGTGTTGAATCGGAAAAAGCAGAGGAAATTATGAAAAAACTTTATAAACCTTTCATCTTAAATGGTCATCCTCTGATTTTTATGGATGTGCCTTCTGCCGAAATGACAAAATATACTGCGAATGCGATGCTTGCTACTAAAATAAGTTTTATGAACGACATTGCAAACCTATGCGAAATTGTGGGTGCAGACATTAATATGGTTCGTCGAGGAATAGGTAGCGATTCAAGGATTGGAAATAAATTTATTTATCCTGGAGTTGGTTATGGTGGCTCTTGCTTTCCAAAAGATGTAAAGGCTATCATTAAAACAGCTTCGGAATACGGATACGAATTAAGGGTTTTAAAATCTGTGGAAGAGGTTAACGATGACCAAAAATCAGTGTTGTTTAATAAATTGATGACACATTATAACAACAATATAATTGGAAAATCAATTGCTTTATGGGGTTTGTCTTTCAAGCCTAATACCGATGATATGCGTGAAGCACCTGCATTAGTTCTGATTAAACTTCTTCAAAAAGCGGGAGCAAATGTATTGGTTTATGATCCTGTTGCAATGGAAGAGTGTCATCGTCGAATTGGAGATGTAGTTACTTATTCTAAATCGCAATACGATGCTTTGGACAATGTAGATGCCTTGCTTTTGGTTACCGAATGGTCGGAATTTAGAATACCAAATTATAATGAAATGATTAAACGCATGAAAACTCCATTAGTTTTTGATGGTAGAAATATTTATGAAAAACGTGAAATGAATTCAATGGGTTTCGATTATTATTGCATTGGAATTGATACCCATAAATAATTTTTGATTTTATCAATTTCCTTGTCTAAACATTAAACTATGAAAAAAAGGATTTTAATTACTGGAGGAGCTGGATTTTTAGGTTCGCATTTGTGCGAAAAACTTTTAAATCAAGGAAATGAAGTTGTTTGTTTAGATAATTATTTCACAGGCCAAAAGGAAAATATTGCTCATTTATTAAGCAATCCATATTTTGAATTAATTCGACACGACGTTACCATGCCTTTTTTTATCGAAGTGGATGAGATATACAACTTAGCTTGCCCTGCATCTCCAATTCATTATCAATACAATCCCATTAAAACGATAAAAACATCGGTTATGGGAGCCATAAATATGCTTGGTTTGGCAAAACGAATTAAAGCAAAAATACTTCAGGCTTCCACGAGCGAAGTTTATGGTGATCCAATTGTGCATCCTCAAACCGAAGAATATTGGGGAAATGTAAATCCAATTGGCGAACGTTCGTGCTACGACGAAGGAAAGAGATGTGCCGAATCGTTGTTTGTAAATTATCATAAACAAAACGACGTTCGAATTAAAATTATACGGATTTTTAATACCTACGGACCACGAATGCATCCAAACGATGGACGAGTTGTTTCTAATTTTATTGTTCAAGCTTTAAAAGGGGATGATATCACAATTTTTGGCGATGGTAATCATTCTCGAAGCTTTTGTTATGTGGATGATTTACTGGATGGTATGGTTAAACTAATGAATACTTCGGACGAAATTACGGGACCAATTAACGTTGGTAATCCTGTTGAATTTACGATTAACCAATTAGCCGAAATTATTATTCGATTGACAAATTCTACTTCAAAAATTATTTATCTGCCGTTGCCCTCCGACGACCCAATGCAACGCAAACCCGATATCAGTAAAGCTAATCAAATACTTAATTGGGAGCCAAAAGTTAAACTGGAAGAAGGTTTAATTGAAACGATTAATTATTTTAAAAAAACCTTGTAATGGCAAATATTAAAACAGTTCTTGTTACTGGTGCAAAAGGCCAGCTTGGAATGGCACTGCAAAACGAAATTAAACCAAGTAATTATCGATTTGTGTTTACGGATATTGATGAATTAAATGTTACTTCTGAAAAAAGTATTATTCAAAATATCGAAACCATCAAACCCGATTTTATAATAAACTGCTCGGCATTTACAGCAGTGGATAAAGCCGAAGAAGAAAACGACCAAGCCGCATTAATTAACGATACTGCAGTGGCTATGATATCGGATATTTGTTATCAAAAATCCATTTTTTTAATCCATATTTCAACCGATTATGTTTTTGATGGTCGAAATTTTCAACCGTATGTCGAAAGTGATTCAACAAATCCTTTATCTGTTTATGGGTTAACTAAGCTTAGTGGCGAAAAATCAATGATTCTATCTGGATGTAATGGAGTGATAATCAGAACTTCGTGGTTGTATTCATCCACCGGTTCAAATTTTGTGAAAACAATTTTAAAATTAGCGAACGAAAGAGAATACTTAACGGTAGTTTCCGACCAAATTGGTACGCCAACTTATGTGGTCGATTTAGCTAAAGCAATTATTAAAATTATTACAAATTGCTCCGAAATAAATGGCGTAGATACCTATCATTATTCAAACGAGGGAGTTTGTTCGTGGTACGATTTTGCTAAACAAATTGCATCTTTAGCAAATATCAATTGCAATATCATGCCGATTAAATCATCGGATTATACTGCAAAAGCTCAACGACCATTTTATTCAGTATTGGATAAAACCAAAATTAAAACCGATTTTGAACTCGTAATTCCATATTGGCTTGAAAGCTTAAAAACATGCATTAATATTATAAATGGACAACCGACAGGTAAATAGGGTAGCTACATTGGTAATGGCTGCTTCAAGTGAAGTGATGAGAGAAATGGGTTTTGGATTACACCCCGAAATTTATAAGTTTTGCCTTTATCACGAACTTATTGCCCGAGAAATTGAAGTTGTTATGGATTACAGAATTCCAGTTTTTTATAAACGAAACCCAATTAATATCAATTTGTCTATTCATTTAGTGGTTGAAGATTCTTTACTGGTGAACATTTTTTCACAGTCTCAAATGTTAAGTCAAGACGAAATTATGATGAAGTCCGCATTGGTTTTATCTAAGCAACCAATGGGTTTATTATTGAATTTTCATTCTCAAAATTTCATTAATTCATATAAGAAAATTACAAATTCTATTTACATTCCAAAAAACGATGCAATATGAGTACAATTGATTCTTCTGTTATTGAAAATGCAAAAGCTTGGTTAAGCAATAGTTACGATTTTGAAACACGTAAAGAAGTAGAAAAAATGATGGATGAATCATCAAATGAACTTGTTGATTCATTTTATAGAAATTTAGAATTTGGAACTGGTGGTTTGCGAGGAATTATGGGAGTTGGAACCAATCGTATGAATAAATATACCGTTGGAATGGCAACTCAAGGATTGGCAAATTATTTAAACAAATGTTACCCAAATCAAGAAGTGTCGGTAGCTGTTGCTTGCGATTCGCGAAATAATAGCTCCTTTTTTGCTCAGGTTGTTGCCGAAGTTCTTAGTGGAAATGGAATTAAAGTTTATCTTTTCGATAAACTTCGTCCCACTCCCGAACTTTCGTTTACTGTTCGATATTTGCATTGTAATGCCGGCATTGTAATTACCGCTTCGCATAATCCAAAAGAATATAATGGATATAAAGTTTATTGGAACGATGGTGGACAATTAGTCCCGCCTCACGACCAAAATGTTATTGCTGAAGTTGAAAAAGTGCTAAATCCGGATATGGTTGTATTTAAACCAAATGTGGATAAAATTCATATTATTGGACAGGATATTGATGGTGTTTATTTCGACTTTATTAAAAAATTATCGCTTTGTCCCGAAATAATTCAACAACAGAATCAATTGAGTATTGTTTATACTCCAATTCACGGAACTGGAATTATGGGTGTTCCTCAAATGTTATCGATGTATGGATTCGAAAATGTTAATTTAGTGGAAGCTCAAGTGGTTCCCGATGGAAATTTTCCAACCGTTAAATCTCCTAATCCCGAAGAACGAGAAACCATGGCGTTGGCAATAGAAAAAGCAAAAGCAATTAATGCCGAACTTGTTATTGCAACCGATCCCGATGCCGATAGAGTGGGAGTGGCGTGTAAGGATAATCATGGCGATTTTATATTGCTTAATGGCAATCAAACAGCTGCCATTTTGTTTTATTATGTTTTGTCGCAGTGGAAAGAGAAAAATAAGTTTAGAGGAAACGAATTTGTTGTAAAAACAATTGTTACTTCGGAACTTTTAAACGTAATTGCTAAATTTTTCGAGGTAGAATCGTTTGATGTTCTTACAGGCTTTAAATATATTGCTGAAATAATCAAAAAAAATGAAGATCAAAAACAATTTGTAGTTGGTGGTGAAGAGAGTTACGGCTACTTAGTTAGCGATTTTGTACGCGATAAAGATGCACTTATTTCGTGTTGTATGATTGCCGAGGCCACGGCTTGGGCAAAATCTAAAAACATGTCGCTAATGGATGTGTTACTCGAAATTTATTTAAAATTTGGATTTTATAAAGAAAGTTTAATTTCAATTACCAAAAAAGGTAAAGAGGGTGCCGATGAAATTAAAAAGATGATGGAAAATTATCGGATTATGCCACCAATCGAAATTAATAATTCGGAAGTAATTGAAATTCGTGATTATAAATTATCGCTTAAAAAAAACAGGCTAAGCGGAGAAATCGAAAAAATCGATATGCCAACTTCCGATGTGATTCAGTTTTTTACAGCGGATGACAGTAAAATTACCGTTAGACCATCGGGTACAGAGCCTAAAATCAAGTTTTATTTTGGCATAAAAGAATCGTTGAAAAGCAAACAAGATTTCGATTTTGTAAACGAATTAGCGGAAAAACGAATTAAGAAAATTATTACTTCACTTGGTTTGTAAACTGATAAATAAGATGGATATTGTTTCGTTTGACTTTACGAATAAAGAATTGTTTTACAGAAGTATTCGTATTCGTAAAGAGGTTTATGTGTGCGAACAAAATGTTTCGGAAGAATTGGAAATGAGTGATGATGGACTTGATGTAAAATATTTTTTGCTATTTCAGGATAAGCAGGAAGTAGCAACTGCTCGATACC
The DNA here is from genome assembly GCA_038210985.1 of Bacteroidales bacterium. Classification (GTDB taxonomy): domain Bacteria; phylum Bacteroidota; class Bacteroidia; order Bacteroidales; family WCHB1-69; genus JAQUGA01. Next base: position 10,624 of record JBBQWB010000017.1, on the reverse strand, counting down.
GTCAAACCAAAAGTGGAATTAAAATTGAACGCATGGCTGTTTTAAAATCCCACAGAGGCAAGGGGCTAGGCACCAAGTTGATGGAATTTATTTTGAATGAATTATCAAGTTCAACTTCCGAAATTTATCTAAATTCTCAAATTCAGGCTGTTTCGTTGTATCTAAAAAATGGCTTTGAACCGAAAGGAAAACATTTTTATGAAGCCGGAATCGAACATGTGAAAATGATTTATAGCGTCTGCAAGAAAACGCCAACTTCATTTATTCAAAGGTAGTCCAAGCTGTTGTTCTAAATGCAAATTCAAACCACCCTAAGTCCACTTCGGTCCATTATCAGTGACAGAATATCATAATGCCTTAACATACAGCCGTATATTGGTAATTTGTTTAAACACTAGGTTTGCTTATTTGTGCGATCTGAGCCTGTCATGAGGTCATGCTGATTCGCCAAGGCGAAGTCGAAGCATCCGCAGTCTCCTTCGACTTCGCCGTGGCGAATCAAGATGACTGCTTCGTTTGCTCGGATTTGTAATCCGAGCAATTTCTAGTTTGTTCGGATTGCAAATCCGAAATAGCTACCTGCATAAATAGCTACAAAAATCTAAAATTTCTACCAATGTCATTAACCCTTTATTCCCAAACTTCCAAATGAAGTTTCGGAATGACGGATTTTGAGAACGATGACAACGAAGCATTTAGCGTTTTCTTGCAAACACAACTTATATTACAATTGCTCTATCTAAACAATAGGTCTCCTTATAACCAGCTGATTTTGCAAAATCTAATGCTTCGGCATGCAAAAGCCCGTTTTCGTTTGGTTGATGTGCATCGCTGCTAATACAAATTCGAATATTTTTTTCATGCATCCTTTTGAGTATGGTAAAAGATGGGTAAAAATCAAAACAACGTTTTTTATAAATTCCACGATAATTTATTTCTACAATTAAGTCTTTTAATTTAGCTAAATCAAGCGTTTCTTCCAATAAATCCAGATACCATTTTTCATCTTCTTTAAAAAAACGCGATTGGTTGTGCATTTTAATCTTATCGATGTGAGCTAAAATGTCAAATTCTTCTTTTTCAATCATTTCGTTCATTTGATAAAAATAGTCTGTTACCGCTTTTTTAATATCATTTTGATAGAATTTTAAAAGTCCTTCATCGAAAATTTCACGTTTTGAACCATCGATAAACCATAAATTTTCGGGATTGTCTTTACCAACTAAATGCACTCCTCCAATTATATAATCCAATTTATATCGGGATTTTAAAAATGAAAATGGTTCATTTAATCCACTTATGTAATCACATTCTAAGCCTTTTAAAATTTCGAGCTGATTGGAAAATATATTTTTTGAATTTTCGATATCTTCGATGTATTTTTCCATTTTTGAATATGGTAACGAAAATGTATTGTCAAATTTTATGGGAGCATGCGACGAAAAGCCAAGAATGGTAAAATAATTGTTAATAGAAGATTCGCAATGTTCCAAAATTGAGCCAATCCCATCGCAAAACATACTGTGAGTATGTAAGTTGTATTTATTATAATTTTTTTTTATGGAGGCAACCATTTGAATTTTTTATGTGTCTTATTAAGGATTAATTAATTAGTCAAAGTTAATAACATAATATTAGCAAAATGAAATCAGGTCAAACTACTAGACAGAGTTATTTTTGGGTGTTATATTTAGTGATTATGGTTATTATTTTTGGGTTGTTTTTTTTATTGCAATCTGTGTAAAGTCATTCGCTAAGCAAAGTATCGGTTTCAATATTAATTTGATATTGTTCAGCAAATTTATGGTGAGCATTATCAAATTGTACTGTTAGTAATTCAAGTTCATCATAGGATTTTACAACATAAAAATTCAGGCTATCTACTAGTTCATCTTTATATTGTTTTTCAATTTCTTCACGTAAAGAGATGATTTTTGTTCCATAAGCTTTTAAAATTTTCAAACTTCCATTAAAATATTCGATGGTTTTATTTTTAAAATCTTCTCCTTTATCAAATGGTTCAAGCAATTGAGTATTATTAATAGCGGTTTCTGTGGTTTTTATAGCTAAATCATGTGTTTTTTTTAGGTCAATGTCATTATTTGAAGATTCAAAAAAGAGATTCAACGACTCGGTTACTTCATTGTATAAACTTAAAATTTGATTATTGTATAAAAGTGCCATTTCGTTTTTGTCAACAGAACATGAGTACAATAAGGAAATAGATATGAATATCCAAAATGCTTTTATTTTTATAGTTTGTTTCTTCATTTTTTTTTGTTTTTCAGAAGATTATATCTGCTAAAGTAGCAAATTATTATCTTTTTCTAATTTTCTTAAAACGCTCGCTAATCTTTGATTTATCAATGAAATTTATCCGTACTGGAATTTTGTATGAATCCAATAATCCTTTGCAATGATTTTTGATAATATTTCTAGCTTCATTTATGTCGATACTAGAATTGTTTAAGAGTACATCGCAAGCCACATGCATTCCGGTAAATGGATTTTTTTCGCCAAATACGATGCAATCTCCAACAATGGAACAACTTAATAAAGTAGATTCAATTTCGGCTGGAAATGCTTTTTGTCCCCCCACATTAATCATATCGCTGTCTCTGCCTAAAAACCGAATCCAATCGCCATCCACTTCTACTAAATCGCCGGTATTATACCAACCTTCGCTATCGAAGGGGTTTTCGGCATTCAAATATCCTAAAATGGAGCTTTTTGTTCGTATAAATAAGATGTTGTTAACTATTTTTGTTTCGTAGCCTTCGCCTCCAACTTTTAGCCACAAGCTATCATCCGATTTGGATGTGGTTTGCATCACACCAAGTTCGGTTAAACCATATGTTTGCTTTAGTTTTACGTTTGGCAAAATTCTGTTAAGCTCCTTTAGGGTTGTTTCGTGCATTGGTTCCGTCCCATATGTAATTGTTTTTAAGGAGGATAAATCGTATGTTTGGGCTGCTTTACTTAGTAAAAGTAAATTTAAAAACGTTGGGGTTGAAGGCAATAAATCGACTTTGTAATCTTGAATAAATTCACACACCGCATCTGGTTCGCGTGTTTCGATAAAACATGCAGTTCCTCCTTTTGATAAAACATGAAGCAATGTGTTTATTCCGCCCCAATGATCAAACAACAGAAAAACAATGCTTCGATAAGCTTTTCCAGGTTTTGAATACCGATCTAAAAGACTTGTGAAATCGTGAATTGCAGCTTTTGGAGTTCCAGTAGTTCCCGACGAAAAAATTATAATTCCAGGATGTTGTTTGGTTTTTAGGTGAGAAATTAATTCATGTGTAGCTTTTTGTCCAGTTAATTGGATGTTTGGATAATCGATGGTAAAGTCAATAAATAATTCAGCTTCCGAAATCCGAATTCGTTCGTCAAGGTTTTTTGATTCGGGAGATATTGGGACAATTATGGCTTTTTTAGTGATTAAATAAAGGAGTAAACTGACTGAATTTATTGAAAAATCACTTTTTATAGCTACAACTTTTCCTTCGGGAGAAGTGCTGAATACATTTTCCCAAGCTTTAATTTTTAACTCCAATAAGCGATAACTGAATGTTTTCCCATTATCGATAATGGCAATGGACTCCGGATTTGATTCAAAATGTGTTTCGAGGAAAGGCAGATTATTCATTTTGTTTGTTTCTTAACGTTACTTTGCATGATATTTAAGTTTTATTTCAGATATTTGATGCAAAGATACACAGACTTAATATTATTTAGGATTCAATTTGCTTTATTCTTTGTGGTTAAACATTTTTATCTCTAATTTGGCAGTTTTAATGGAGAGCTTCGCAAAGTTTCACCTAAATTCAGGATAGTATTCAAACAAAAAATATACTGAGCTTGTCGTACTGCTACGGTTTGTTCGGATTGCAAATCCGAAATAGCTCTATTGGTATAATTTATCCCTCATTTCAATTCGTTTCGTTCGTAATCTCCTTGCGGATTTAAGGTATTACCTCAAATGAAGTGCAGTTTGACTTTGTAATAGAATTTTCTTGCGGATTTAAGGTAAAATACATTAAAGTTCGCGGTTCAGAAAAGTTAACAAATGAATATGTTCAATTCCTTTGTAGCTTGCTCCAGCCAGAAAGTTTTCCATAGTTATAACAATTTTTGGAAAATTATCTGGAATGGCGAGCAAGTTTCCAAATTCTCTGGCAATTGTGTTTTCGTTTTCAATCATATAAGCAACTTGAATATAGAGTTTTTCTCCATTTTTTTCGGCAACAAAGTCCACTTCTTTGTTTTCGCTATATCCAACCGTTACATTCCATTCGTGAATTTTCAGGTGAAGAAATACTGCGTTTTCCATTATTTTTCCAATATCAGTCTGTCGATAACCTATTATGCTATTTCGTAATCCTAAATCGTCGAAATACAACTTCTCTCCGATATCAAAATGTTTTTTACCTTCTATGTCTGTCCGTTTTATGCGGTGAATAAAAAAAGCGTTTTCTAAATACCACAAATAATTAATAATTACTTCAGGTGTAACTCTTATTTGCTGGGATTTTAAGTATTTGCTTATTTTAAGAGCTGAAAATAAACTTCCACAGGTTTCGGCAATAAAACGAGTAAGATCCGTTAAAAATGATGCTTTTTTAAGTTGAAACCGGCTTACAATGTCTTTAAAAAAAATAGTATTATATACATTTTTTAAATAATCAAAAATCACCTTTTCATCATTTGGTAAATGTATTAGAAATGGCAAACCACCATATTTAAGAAAACGATTAAGAGTTTCCTGCGAATTTTCAAGTTGATAGAATTCTTTATACTCTGAAAACGAAAGGCTGTGTACTCGAACTTCAATATACCTTCCTGCTAGAAGAGTAGCCAAATCCCCCGACAATGTATAAGCATTGCTCCCAGTACAATACAAATCATAATTGCCAGTTGATAATAAACTGCGTAATGTAAGTTGAAAATCAGTAATCTCTTGAACTTCATCAATAAAAACAAAATTTGTCCCATCGATACTTTTCTGTTTAATGTAAACGTCCAAATCGATATGATTTTTAATAAAACCAAAATCATTATTTTCTTTGTCAAGATGAATAATGTTAGCATCGGGATATTGTTTTTTAATCAAATCAATTATTTGCAACAGTAAAAAACTTTTACCCACTCTACGTTGTCCTGTAAGAACTTTTATGAGTTGTTTGCCAATAAAGGGCTTTAACTTATTTAAATAAATCTGTCGGGTATATACTTTCATAATGATTAAAAATTGATAAGTTGTAAGGCATGCCTTATATAATCAACAAAAATACTAAATTTGTAAGGAATGGCTGCAATATTTCAAAAAAAATTCAATTTATATTTTTTTCGGCTATATAGATTTGATTTACAATAATTTGTCTGCCAGCTTAACTCAAGCATAAAAAAGTAACAACATCCTTTTCTATGAAAAAAACACCATTTAAAAGCGTTTATGTCGAATTACATAAGTAAAAAATCGAGTTCCAATAATTAAATGTTTAAAAAAGGTTCTGAAAAAGCCAAATTCTCTTGCCATAATTCCAAATCGTTCCTTTAAAGCTTTTGGTATATTGTTTTTCGAAAATCCATTATCCAAATATCTGGACAAAATTTGATGTGAATTTTTAATATTTGTTGCATTTTTTACTCCTTTTAATACCCAATCGTAATCGGCAGCAATTCGATATTTTAAATTGTATTCGCTTGCCTTATTCCGCTTTATTAAAAACGATTGATGACAAACTACCAATCCATTTATTAAACTTTCGGTACTTAAGTTTTCAGGAGTTTTAAGTCGGCGAAGTCCAATTTCATTATCCAATTCATCAATTATTACGGTTTCGCCGTAAACAATATCAGGTGAATTATTCGAATCGATTATGCCTTCAATTTTTAAAATTGTTTGATTGTCGTAAAGTTTATCTCCCGAATTAATAAACCATACATATTCACCATTTGCCATCCGTAAACCTTTATTCATGGCATCATAAAGTCCTTTATCTGGTTCGCTTATCCATGTTTGAATAATCGTTTCATTTTTTTTGATAATATCGATGGTTCCATCCGTTGATCCACCGTCTATTATTATGTATTCGAAGTTTTGAGAATTTTGCAAAGCTATGCTCCGAATAGTTTCTTCAAGATACTTTTCGCTATTGAAAACAACTGTAATTATGCTAATTAAAGGTTTATCCAATTGCTTCATCTCTGTTTTTATCAATAATTTCGGTATAAGCACTAAAATGCCTTTGTGCAACTCTTTGATTATTATATTCAAGCTCAACTTTTTGACGCGCTTTAAAACTCCATTCGTCTAATTTTGGATTGTTAATGCAAAAATGTAATCCTTTAGCTAGGGCTTCAGATGAAATTTCATCCACAATCATCCCGTTTTCAAAATGGTCAATCATTTCGGGAATTCCGCCAATATTAAATCCAATTGCTGGTGTACCGCAAGCCATTGCCTCCATAATGGTATTTGGTAAATTGTCTTCAAGTGAAGGAATTACAAACATATCTGCCAAAGCATAAATATCTGTCATTTGTTCTGTGCTTTTTATCAAACCTAAATTATGAACTGGATATGGTAAAATGGAGACATCGAAGTTTTTGGCTTTTCCAAACATAACAATATGAAGCTGATTTTTTTCAACTCCCATTTTGGTTAACAATCTTAAAGCTTCCATTAAATAATTGAGACCTTTTCGCTTGTCGTAAACGTTAGCAGCTCCAAAAAGTAATAAAAAAGGTTCTTTAGGGATGCCCCATTTTTGACGAATTAAATATTTGTCTTCGGGTTTATATTGTGCAAGCGAAATGGTGTTTGGAATAGAATTTATAGTGGATTTTTTTAGTAAAGTAGAGGAGGAAGCAACATTTCCAAGCCAGCGACTACAAGTAATAATATTCAAATTTAGTTGACCAAAAATATCGAATTTCTTTTTCCAGATTCGATTTGATAAATCTTTATCGGATGGGTTTTTTAGCAATGGACAATTGCCACACGAATTTTTGAAATTTTCGCACGTACCAGCATAATGACATCCTCCGGTAAACAACCACATATCGTGTAAAGTCCAAACCACATTTTCCTTTTTTTGAAGAATTTGCTTTATGTTTTTAAGGGATAAAAATCCAGCATTAATCCAGTGAATATGAACAATATCTGCCTCTTTTATCCACGAATGATTGCTTATATCAACCCCAATATTAGCCAGCGAAAAAGCAAAACGTACAGATTTGTCTTTTTCGTGAAAAAAGAATGTCAACCGCTCATAAATAAAGCGAAATATGGATAATCTTCGTTGTAGTTTTGTGCTTCGGAAAGGCTGAACTTGAACTAAGCGACTTTTTTTTGTCATTACCAACATTCTCACATCAATACCCTCTAGCGTTAATGCTTCCATCAAACGTTTGCACGCAATTGCTGCTCCTCCTCCGCTATCTGTTGTGTTGACTAAAACTACTTTCATTTTTGAGCTAAAATTATGGTGTTAAAATATAAACTTCGTTTTCGTGGTGCAATTAAGCTTAATAATCCAAGCAAAATTGTAAATGGTGAAATAAATATCAAATTTAGTAAAATGTTGATGTATTTGTTTTTTGTGAAAAACATTTCTCGAATGTAATTGATGAAATATTGAGAAATCACAGCAAAAAAATGTCCCGATTTTTCGCTTTCAACAATTGTGTACCCTGCTTTTTTTAATAGCGATTCAATCCCAAAATGAGTAAAACGGCAATTGTCATAAGGCACTTCATGCTCTTCCCAACTAAATGGAACGGTAATTAAAAAATATCCTCCAGTTTTTAAAACACGATGTATTTCGGGTAAAATTTCAGCATAATTAAACACATGTTCCAGCACTTCCGAGCTAAAAACGTGGTCGAAACTATTGTTTTCAAAAGGTAGAACTTTGCCATCATAATAAACGTCAATTTCTTCTTTTTCGTGGTTATGACCTTCGTTTTCGATATCTACACCAATATATTCGGTAGTTGAAGTGAAAAGAGATTTGTAAGGTTTTTGACCACACCCAAAATCGAGTACTTTGCCTTTAAGTTTTACAATTTGTTTTTTTAATTTTCGTAAAAGCATCCATCGAACCATAAAAAATGGATTAATGAAAACACTCAAAAAATTTGGGTGAAATTGCTGCTTTTTATATATTTGAGTAAGGCTCATTATGCTATTTTTTTTCGAAAACTCCTAAAATTGTATGACCTTCAATATTTGGATTTAAACCTTTCGATTTTTTATACCAAATTAATGGTAATAAAGCAATTAGCATTATTTTAGCTTGGATATTGTTGCCAAAAATTCTAATCATTTTAACGTGATAGTATGACCAAACGTGAATTGGGGATAACGACTCGAATCGAAAATCGATAAGGTTTAAATTTAGTACTTTGGCTAAATTACTCAGGCTTTCTTTGTCCCACAAGCCCATGTGATGAGGCGGAAGATTAAGAATATTCATCGGAATATCTCGAATAAACGAAGCGTTGTTTGGCACACTGAGGATTATTTTACCTTTAGGCTTTAAACATTTTATTGCACTTTGCATAAAAGGCATTACATCTTGGATATGTTCTAATACTTGAAAAAAACAAATAGTATCGTACAACTCAGGTTCTGTTTTAGCTACTTCTTGAATAAATTTAACTTTCACATTTAATCCATTGTCTTGTGCAGTTTTAGCGGCAAGGCTATTTAACTCAATTCCTTTGCCATTAAAAGTATTTCCAAAATGCTTTTTTAAACCTTCTAAAAATGCACCTCGTGCCGCTCCAATTTCGAGCAAATTATCGTTGGGTTTTATGTATTCAATTGCTGTTTTGTGTTCCCATTTCCATGGAAGATAATAGCCTTTTGTGTCTTGTAATTGTTCGTAAAACCTATCGTCTCCATAAATAGTATATGGATAAAAAAACTTATATTTAGTATCCTTGCATTCGAATAAGGAAATTATTGGAATATCCCTAAAAAATCGATTGACATCAATATTTAATTTCGATTTATATTTAGAAATTAATACACTGGTTTCGATAATTTTAATACGTATAACTTCTCCTCCAGTAATAGGCGAAAGTGGATTTTGTGAAGAGATATTTGTTTTGTTTGAATTTACCATTTCGATGCTAAATAAGTGAGTGCTTTTTTGTAAAGGGAAGGACTAAATATCGTTTTAAATGTATAGTCATCCGCTTCGTTGTTAATTTCGATTGTATTTGGGTGTATCAGTGGAAAAGTGAGGTGAGTTGTTGGAAGATTTGCCATTTTATTGTTCAATTTTGCCGTGTGCGTGCTTTGATTTCCAAAACCAATATTTGAAATTAAGTTTACGTTTGGCAAAATACTTATTCCATTATGGCTAAAAATGGTGTATGTCCATTGATAATCCCAAGTGTTTATTTCTCCTCGATAAGCTCTTTCGAAACGATTTAACCAATATTTACGAGCTTTAGACTTAGGAAAAATGGATTTCAGAAAATCATCTTTTTTCTTTTCAGGAAACGACTTCATGTCCACATCGTAGTTTTGCCAAACTCTTCTCCACGAAGCCCATCCCCAAATATGATTGTACCTCGAAAAATAGTAGCTTGCATCGCCATGCTTTTTACCATTTTGAAAATTATTGCCACTAATGAGCATAATTTGTTCGTTGTTTTCATATTTTTCGAGCAATTCGGCACAGTAGGGAAAAAAGCTCAAATCGGGCAAACAATCGTCTTCTAAAATAATTCCTTTTTCCTCCTGATTAAAAAACCAAGTAATTGCGTTGCTTACTGCATTTCGGCATCCTAAATTTTCGTCACGATACAATATTATTACTTCACAATCCCAGTCAACTTTAATAATTTCACGAGTTTTTGGACAATTTTCCAGGTCATTTTTATTTCCTTTGCGAGGGCCGTCGGCAGTTACATAAAGCTTTTTTGGTTTAATAGCCTTAATTGCATCAAACACTCGTTGAGTGGTATCAGGGCGGTTAAATAAGATAAAAAGAATGGGCGTATTAAACATTAATGTTAAAATTTTAGTCAAAAGTACAAAAAAATGAGTAATTCTGAAATGTATTAGAAATTTATAATCATATTTTGCTAAAAGAGACCACTATATGAGATTCTAATAATTTTTTGACTCAAATTGATTTACTAAAAGCAATGCTAAAAAGCGTGTGTGTGACTTGAATCAATCCGTGAAAGCGGAAAGAGTGCTGTACAAAAGATGGAAGACTTTTAGGGATGATAAGACGAAAGCCGAAGCCGAGCGAACCGAGCAGGGGAATCATTATCAGTAACAAATGTAATTAGCATACTTACCCTACATCCTGTCAAGACCCAGATTGTAAATCTCAGAGGAAGGTCAGAAAAGAAATATCCTAAGGGGTATGATTTTCTGGGATTCACTATTCGCCCACACTGGGTCAAAGTAAACGGCCCAACACTCAAAAATGGGCAATGTATTTGCCTTTTTGCGGATATAATTCTCGGGACTTAGCATCTGAATGACTTTACCCTTATTTGCTTTTGCCATAAGTCTTTGTATCTATTTATTCAAAAAGATTGTTGAATAAACCTCCACTTTCCTTTCGACTGTTGGGTCCAAAGG
>JBBQWB010000016.1:0-43406 GCA_038210985.1 Bacteroidales bacterium | reverse complement strand
GATCGTTAAGCATTAAATCTTTCGATTTGAATCGTTGAGTAGATATTTTTAAACCCACCCATAATGAATCGATTAAAAACCAATTTTTAAACCACGGAGTTTCGGCACTAATCGAAAACAACATTGCTGGATTATGCGTTTTTGAAACATCAAAACCATAATAGTAGGATAAAGTATGAACATCTTGCCTATATCCACCAGCAGGAATTCCAATTCCTAATGCAGGACTTATGTGTAATGGGATATTTTTAAACGATGGATTATCTTGGCTAAATAAATCATTTATAAAAACAAAAATGAGGATAAATATAAAACTTAGAATTTTATTTTTCTTATACATTTTCAAACTTTTAATTCAAAGGTAAAGATATTTAAAACAAAAGTCAAGGCAAAAAATCAAAAATTTAAAATTTCAATCGAATTTGAACTTTTATATCTGTTTTTGTATTGCCTTGAATTTCTTCTAGTCCACTAGATATTACGTCTCTATCGGCATACCAAGTTTGAGCAATACGGAACCAAACATCCAAATTTTTATACACCTTATATTTTAGAACAATATAAGCACGTGTACCTTTGTAGTAATATGCAGGAATTGAAAATGCATATAACACATCACTTTCGTATGCATAAATTCGTTCGTCGTATGTGTCGGTGTTAAAAATAGCATATCGTGCCGAAACATTTAAAGGAATTTTTGTAAAATTATACGATGCATCTTGGTACATCATAAATCCCATTTTAGTGGATAATGAAGCGGTTTGATATGTGGACCATTCCACTCTGTTTTTAATAGACAAATTTTTCAATAATTGATGGGAGAAATGAATTCTAAAATTTTGTTTTTCTTCATTATAAACATGATTTAGATAAGTGTCATTTGTGGAGTTAATTGACTTTACTTTGTTCTTATATCGAACATAAATGGAAGTATAACGCGAAGGGGTATAATTTAGTTGAACAAAATACTCGCCACCTTTGGAAGGAGCATCAACTCTGTATCTTAACCAATCAAACGAAAACATATCAACGTACGAATCAATGGTTAATTTTGAATGTAAAATCAAATTTAATCCGAGGTACAAACCTTGTTCATTTGTATTTTTCGAGTTTTCGCCAAAAGCAACGGAGTGTAAATTTTGAAAATCTCGAGTATAATAGCGATGCAAAAGAGAAAAAGACACTAATGGATCCAATTGAAAATCTATCCCATTTAAGATACCCCAGCCACCATTCATACTCATGGAAGCTTCGCCATAAAAGCCAATTTTTTTAATATACATTTCGTAATCAAATCCAAAATTTTGATTTTTTTGACCAACAAAATCATACTGATTGTAAAAACTTAAATCTTTTACATAGTTACGTTCAAAATTCGATTCACTAAAAGTAATTCCAATTTTTGAAAATTCAGTTTTAAATGTCAAATGCGAACCAAATAATTGCTCCCAAGTTGCATTTTTTCCAACCAACTCGCTGGGAGTTCTGTGAAAACCTGTTTCTTGAAGCGTAGTTATATAATACTCTTCCGAACTAAGTGAATCTACATTAGCATCCAGTTTATTTTTTGAATAAAACAAACTTAACTCCCAGTTTTTTAATCGTAAAGTAGTAGCAATACCACGCATAAAGTTATTTTCATCCGCCGATGAATAAGGACGAATTCCTTGAGCTCGTTTTTTTACGGATGTAACCGAAGATGATTTTCCATAGCCCAAACCTGTCCACAAAGTTAATCCTTGACCAAACTGCAAATGATAATCACCAATTGCCAATGCTTTAACTACGCCAAAATCTTTAAAAAATAGATGTGCCGAATAAAAATCAAAGCCATTTTTTTGGGTGCCTTTAAAAAACTCTTCGCCTGCATCTTTTTCGCCAGTTATTCCAAATCTAATTTTATTTTGGTAGTTAAACGCATATTTGGCGTAATATTTTTGGGAACCTCCCAAATATCTTGAATTCGGTTTTGCTTGCAACAACGAATCAGATGCAAAACTGTATCCTGTTTGTTCATCTAGCACCTGCTGATATCTTAAAAACAATTGATTGCGTCCATATTTAAAAACGTTTTTCAAATTTATTTTATACGGATTGTTAGTCGATTGAATGGTAACATAGGGCAACAATTTAAAAATAGTTTGTTTATCAAATCCTTTAATGGCACTCAATTCGTATAATGTAACCAACTCGCCACTAACCGAAATGTACGATTTAAGTTGATAAACTTGAAAATCGCTTAAACCAAAAACGCGTTTCAACACATCGTAATCGGGATTATTAAGATTCATTGGATTTTGTAAATAAAACTGGAATTCTTCCACATATTCGGTAAAATCTACTTCTGCATCCAGCGATTCGGAAACATTTTCAATCATAGTTTCCACAGCATTATCGGTTTGAATAGTATCTATCTCCTGAGCTAGAAGCGAAACACTACTTGCTATAAAAAAGACAATCAACAATGTTCTGACCAATAGATTTTTCTTCATCCTTAAAAGGTATATTGTAATGACACCTGCGGACTTGCACCTAAAACTTGATGAACGGAAGTAGCAATATCAAATTTAAAATCCTTTACCTTCATTCCCATTCCAAAGCTGTAAGACACAACACCGGTTGAAAGACCTCCACGAACATAGAACATTTCCGACAACTTGTAGTCTAAACCAATCCTTAATATTGGGCTGTTTAAAATATCTTTTTCAACTTCGGTAATCAATGATAAATTATCCGAAAAGTCGTATTTAGCTCCTAATTTAAAAACAATGGAAACATACTCATTGTAATCGTTGTAACTGTTTAATTTTACTCGAGCAGGGTTAAAAGCGGTAAATCCAACCGATAATTTTTTACTAAATTTTGAATATAAACCAAATTCAAATGTGAAAAGATTTTTACTGCCTAATCCTTCGCCAATGGAAGTGTTTAAATAGTCGAACTGCAAACCAGCGGCAAAGGATTCGCTAAATTTTTTGCTGTAAGATAATCCGACTTTTGATTCCAAATATTGGGAATATCCAAACTGTTGAACACTTAAACCAAAGGCATCTTTTTCGGCAACTGGTATTATTAATCCAAGTCCTCGATAACTTAATTCTTTTAACAAATATCTATTTTCGAAATATGCACCTACTGATATTTTTCGGGTATAAGCATTCACGGCAGAGTTATTAAAAACGCCCCAAAAATCGCTTATTGCAACCGACGAACCTCCTAAAGCACTGCTACGAGCCCCTCTGGAAGTAGGATCATGCGAAGCTTCTACCTGTTTATTGGTAAAAACAAACAACAACAACAAACAAAAAACTAGTTTTTTATGTAATTTCATTCAAGTTCATTTAATGGACAACTAAATTACTATTTTTTTTGTTTACAATATCATTTTTGTTTTTTTAATAATTTCTGCATATTAAAAACCAAACTTTTTATTGAATGTGCTGTTTATCTTGAATAATTAAAAAAACAATATGGAAATCAAAGTTAGTTTTGAAGGTAAGGCAAAAGTAAATGCGGAGCTTAAAGGCATGATAATTAAAACCGACCAGCCGGTTCCTAGTGGTGATGAAACAGCTCCCACACCGTTTGATTTATTTTTAGCTTCGCTTGCAACTTGTGCCGGAATTTATGTAAAATCGTTTTGCGATCAACGAAATATTCCAACCGATGATATTCAAATTATACAAACTATAACAGAATTTGATAATGAAAAAAAATTGATAAAAAACCTGAAAATTGACATTCAACTTCCTGCATCATTTCCCGAAAAATACAAAGAAGCAGTAATTAGTGCTGCCTCGCTTTGTACTGTTAAACGTCATTTAGCGGATCCTCCAACGATTGAAACGGTAACCAGTGTAAGATAAATTTTCATACTTTCTTCCATCCACAAATATGTCATCTGTGACGGAAGACAATAATTTGTTCATTGGGTTTCTCAAAGATATTTTCATCATAGTAACTATGCGAAAATATTTGCGTTTGTCTAAGTTATTCGAGAAAATAATTTTACGAAGCAAGGCACAAAGAAAACATTATTAATGTGATTTGCCACGGCAAACTGTGTAATAATTTCTTTTAAAATTTAACACATAGGCACATAGGAAAACTTAGACACAATAGAATTACTACAACATCAGATGCTTACGCTACAGCACGCTCCTCCGACCACTGTCGGATGCATGACGAATTTAGATGCTATGCGGTTAAATAATTATCGTTTACCTCAGCGATTTGTCATCCGATACGTAGTGAGGAATCTATTAACGTTTTGGATGCCTACGCTTCACTACGTTTCTCCGACCACTGGCGGATGCATGACAAGTATAGATGCTCTGCAGTAAAAAAAATATTGATTAAAACAAATTATCAATCAAATCCTCATCGGCAAAGTTTGGAATCGTTACTTTTAATTTTGGTTCATTGGCCATTGCACGCTTAATAGCAAAAACAGCCTCTTCATTTCGTGCCCAGTTACGGCGGGCAATTCCATTATTTACATCCCAAAACAACATCGATTTCAATCGGCGATCCGCTTCTTCGGTTCCATCTAACAACATTCCAAAGCCACCGTTAATTACTTCGCCCCAACCCACTCCACCACCATTATGAATCGACACCCAAGTTGCTCCACGGAATGAATCGCCAATTACATTTTGAATTGCCATATCGGCTGTATACGAAGAGCCATCATAAATATTGGATGTTTCGCGGTAAGGCGAATCTGTTCCAGAAACGTCATGATGATCGCGACCTAACACAATTGGAGCTGAAATATTTCCATTTTTGATAGCATTATTAAATGCTTCGGCAATTTTAATCCTACCTTCCGCATCGGCATACAAAATACGTGCTTGCGAACCCACTACCAACTTATTTGCTTTTGCTCCTTGAATCCATTGAATGTTGTCACGCATTTGTTGCTGAATTTCGGAAGGTGAAGTTTTTGCCATTTCTTCTAAAACATTCATGGCAATTATATCCGACTTGTCTAAATCTTCAGGTTTTCCAGAACTACAAACCCAACGAAATGGTCCAAAGCCATAATCAAAACACATTGGTCCCATTATATCCTGAACATAAGATGGATACTTAAATTTCCCGTCTTCTTTTAAAACATCTGCTCCTGCCCTACTCGATTCAAGCAAAAATGCATTTCCATAATCGAAAAAATACATTCCTTGGGAAGTAAGCGTGTTTATTGCCCTAACTTGACGACGCAAACTTTCCTGAACCATTTGCTTAAACAAATTTGGATCTTCTGTCATCATTCTGTTCGATTCCTCAAGGGTTAATCCTACTGGATAATATCCTCCTGCCCATGGATTATGAAGCGATGTTTGATCGGAACCCAAATGAACGGGAATATTTTTCTGGGCAAGATACTCCCATATCTCAACAATATTTCCTTGATATGCAAACGAAACAACTTTTTTAGCGTCCTGAACTTCTTTAACTCTTATAAATAATTCATCTAAATTATCGTAAACCTCATCTACCCAATTTTGCGAATGTCTTGTATGAGTAGCTTTCGGATTTATTTCGGCTGTAATTGAAATACAACCTGCAATATTTGCTGCTTTTGGCTGGGCTCCCGACATTCCACCAAGTCCGGCTGTAATAAAAAGTTTTCCAGCTAAACCATCGGAACACACTTTTCTGCCAGCATTTAAAACGGTTATTGTCGTTCCATGCACAATGCCTTGTGGTCCGATGTACATATACGAACCGGCAGTCATTTGACCATATTGCGAAACTCCCAATGCATTAAATTTTTCCCAATCATCGGGTTTTGAATAATTTGGAATAACCATTCCATTAGTTACCACAACTCTTGGAGCATCTTTGTGCGATGGAAATATTCCAAGTGGATGTCCCGAATACATCACCAAAGTTTGTTCATCGCTCATTTCCGAAAGATATTTCATAACCAAACGATATTGAGCCCAATTTTGAAAAACTGCTCCATTGCCTCCGTATGTAATTAATTCGTGAGGATGCTGTGCCACGGCATGATCGAGGTTGTTTTGTATCATCAACATAATGGCTGCTGCTTGTTTGCATTTTGCAGGATACTCCTCAATTGGACGAGCATAAATTTTATGAATAGGCTTAAACCGATACATATATATTCTGCCATATTTATTAAGCTCATTTAAAAATTCAGGAGCTAATACTTTATGATGTTTTGTGTCAAAATATCGCAATGCATTTTTTAATGCTAATTTTTTTTCTTCTTTATTTAAAATATCTTTCCGTTTGGGAGCATGATTTATATTATTATCATAAGGCAAAAGCTCTGGCAATTCGTTTGGAATACCTTGTAAAATCTCTTCTTGAAAACTAATTGTTGTCATAATGCATATTTTTTCGATTGTTGCAAAAGTACAAAATATGATGTAAAAATGAAATGGAAAGCAAAATTATTAAATGGCGGCAATTGAGTTTATACAATAATGCCATTTTAATAGAACACGGATGATATAGATTTTCAACACTTTTGCCTTAATCCTGAAGGATATACGGATTTTCAGCGAATTACATCTTTCCAGTGTTCAAAAAATAGTAAATCAAGATAGTGGCTGGACATTTTTAAAAATCCTAATAAGAGTTCCTATTTATATTTTATCTATTTTCAACGCCTTCATTGCCCCAACCCTGAAGGGTGGAAGTCGCTGAATTTCAAGATATTAAATATTTGAATGACGAACAAAATCTAATTCGGAATAACCATGTTATCGAACTTACATATATTATCAGCAAGAAACCTTAGTGTTTGACCCCGATTTAGTGTTGATTTTTAGAATCGAGTGTTAAAATAAGAAACCGTCAAATTCGAGACTTGCAGTCAGAAAGGGTTTGCTGCAAAGGATTTTCAGCGAATTACATCTTTCCAGTGTTCAAAAAATAGTAAATCAAGATAGTGACTGGTTAGAATGTTCGAGAACGAGGCATTTTTGTCAAGATTTCTTAGAGTTTACTTTTGTAAATGACAAGAAATCAAGGCGAAAATAACGAAGTTATCGGACTTTATAGACAGCCACTATATGGCTTCGGAATTGTTTTTCATCATATTATAAAGCAAATCCCGAGCTCGAAACAACTGAGCTTTAACCGTTCCAAGAGGCAAATTTAGCTCTTGTGCAATTTCTTCGTACGAATACTCTTTAAAATATCTTAGTTCGACTAAAGTTTTATAATGAGGCTTCAATCGTTCCACTATCGAACGCATCATTTTAATTTTTTGTTTTTCCATGTACGACTCTTCAGGATCGAAATCCGTAGATTTGATATCCATAGAATAATCATCGTCTGCTGAATCAAATGGGGAATCAATAGAAACGATATATTTGCGTTTTTTTCTTAAAAAATCAATACAATTATTCGTTGCAATTTTAAACAACCAAGTACTAAATGCATAGTCGGGAGTGTATTGAGCTAAGCGTTTAAATGCCTTGCCGAATGCTTCGATGGTCAAATCTTCGGCATCGTAAGGACTATTGGTCATTTTAAGCAACATAAAATACAAGGAATCGCGATAATTATTCATCAATTCGGCATACGCTTTTTGGTCTTGATCATTTACTGCTTTTTGCACCAAAGAATAATCGCGTTGTGCCTTTTCGGTTAATGTAATTTTTACTTCCATTGATTTTTTTTAATAATTATATTTGAAAACATCCATAAGGGATTAAGTATCGAAAACAACATATCAAACAGAGGTACAAAGCCCCAAACACCTTTTTCTTGCAATTTTGTCAACACTTTTCTGTAAATAATTAATTGAGTTAACATTCTAACTAAAAACACACTTGTAATTACCGCCAACCAAAAGTAATCATTTCGGAACAAATAGAGTGCAATTGCAAACAACAAATAAAAGAAAAAAGCCGAAGAAGCATAAAGTCCCGTTCGGATTTTGCTCGAAAAACGATATAAACTCCCGGCTGCTATATGACGTTTTTTTTGTTTAAACCACGATTTATATGATTCGGGAGGCAACGAAACAGTGAACGAATCGGGAGTTATTATTATCGAAGTATTTTTTTTACGAGCATGTTTATTTACAAACAAATCATCGTCTCCGTAAGGAATATTATATTGCGAAACCAAACCTTTGTTGCGAATAAATACATCTTTGGTGTACGAAAGATTTCGCCCTACTCCCATGTATGGTCTGCCTGCAATGGCAGCCGAAAAATACTGTGTGGCAGTATGAACGGTATCGAAACGAATTAATTTATTGAGCATCCCTTTTCTGCTTTCGTATTTGCCATATCCTAACACAAATTCCGACTCCTTTTTTTGATATCCATTTACCATTTGTCGTATCCATTGATTGCTGTTTGGATAACAATCGGCATCGGAAAGGATAATAATTGGGTTCATTGCCATTTTAATTCCTACCGACAAAGGAAATTTTTTGCCTCTCATAAAAGTTACCGAACGATCGGTTTTTACAACCCTAAAGTGTGGATATTGAATTTTAATGTCGATTAATAAAAATTCGGTATCGTCATCCGAACTGTCGTTAACCAAAACAACTTCATAATTTGGATAATCTTGTTCGAGTAATTTTGGAATAAATTCCTGAATATTTTGAAATTCGTTGTGGGCACAAACCACCACCGACACCGGAGGTGTAAATACTTCGCTTGCTTTAGGCTTATAAAATGCTAATTTACCGAACATTACCCAATAATAAACCAATTGAATTATTAATAATCCAAAAAACACGTAAAGCATAATGGCGGAAAATGAGTAAAAATCGAGATTAATTATTTTATCAAGCATAACATTGTTCTTAGGAGTATATCAACTACAAAAATAAAATATTGACACGGAAGATAATCCTTAATGTTATTATTTTATTAACAATGAAACGTGTATAAAAAGGTGGGTAAAAGAAAGGATAAAAGTATGAAGATACACTTCACACGTTGTCTATAAATTTGTTGAAAATTTGACAACATTAACAAAAACGATGGATTTTCGGATGCGATGGATTATATGGATTATTTAGAAGACAGAGCGATGTCGCATTTTGATGAAATGGAAGACTGCAATTGTTATGATGAGGAAGATTATGAACCTGACGAAAACGGAGAAGAGGACGAAGACGAAGTTGAAGTTGAAGTTGAAGTTGATATTGAAAACCCTGAGGTTATTCTATTAGGCGATGAATTTGTTAGTTTTTGGTAATTGATGGGTAAATAAAATGTTTTTTTTAGATTAATTCACAAAATTATGTATTATTGTTTATTATAACTCCTTAAATCCGCAGAAAAGTTATCAACAAAAGCAGTCAAAACATTGTGTATAAGTATTTTACACAACGTTTGACCACTCGAAAATTTCATCTAAATCTTTGTGTTTAATACATTTAATGAATCACGATGAAGCATTAACTTTGCTTAACAAAGTATATCAAACTAAATTTGAATGGTTTATCGAACATAAAATTTCGGAATGTTATTTTGTAAAAAAAGAAATTGAAAAAGCATTTAATTTTGCATTTAAAGCATTTATGAATAATGGTAAATGAAAATATAAAGGCGAGTTATTGCTTCATATAAAAGCACCTTACGAAAATAATGGCAAAAAAAGCGAAGCCGAAAAGATGTTGATTTTGTATTGTAAAATCCGCGAAAAGGAATCGTGGAAAACACCTTATGAAATTTGCAAAAACATATCGACGACCCAAATGAAGGAGGAAAAGATTGAAGATTTAATCAATTTTTTTAGAAAGGAAGCTGAAAATTACATAAAACCCGAATCATCCAAACCTATTTTACAAAAAGGGATCATTACAAAAATTAAAAATTGCAACGAGCGAGGAGCTGATGGTTTAATTATTGGCGAAAATAAAACAACCTATTACTTTACAATTAGTAAAAATTTGCTGCAAAATAAAATACTGAATGTGAACGATAAAGCATTAATAAGTTCTCCAATTACGCTTTCGAATAACAAAACTAAAGTAACATTAATAAAATTGCTTTGAAAAAAAATGATGAAAAATAAATTGCATGAACCGATTAATAAATTTTATACTTTTGCACTCCCTAAAAAATGCAGGGGCAAAACCAGTATTTTTATTTAACACCGCTCCTATATTATTGATTTATTGCAATTTACACTATGGTCTGTCAGAAACTAAATTCCACAATAACAAGGATTAAGACACTACTAGCTATAAATCAATAACTTAAGGTTTACAGAAAGTCAGAAACTAAATTCCACGATAACAAGGATTAAGACATTAATTTTGGGTTCTAATTCCCATGTAGGTCATAGCTCAAAGTCTATGTTCCAATAAAATAAGGATTAACAAAGATTATAGCCCTGAGCAAATTGCCGGTAGAACAAAAATTGAAGGCAAAGATTGTGTCAGTACAGAGCATGACAAGTATATAAGTTTTGAGGTGAAAAAGGAAAATTTACACAGTTTTTTCTGTGCAACACTGTGCTATTGCTTTAGCACACTGTTCGCCGCGGCGAACAGTGTGACAAAATATCTCAGTTCCTCTGCTATAAAAAACATACTTTGTCAGTCAAAAGCAAACTTTTACCAGCTCCAATTATTTAGAAAAATGTCATGAAATTACATTCCCGAAAAATCGTATCTTTGCCGATTATTACATAATTACGATGAAGTTTAATATTACTGCAAACGACTCAAAAAGCAATGCACGAGCTGGAATAATCCAAACTGATCACGGCACAATTGAAACACCGATTTTTATGCCCGTTGGAACCGTTGGTTCAGTGAAAGGAATTCACGCACAAGACTTAACCGACCATATAAAAGCCGAAATTATTTTAGGCAATACCTACCACTTATATCTTCGACCTGGAATTGACATTATTGAACAAGCAGGTGGAATTCAGAAGTTTAATGCTTGGAATAAACCAACACTTACCGATAGTGGTGGTTTTCAGGTATTTTCGTTAGCCCATCGCCGTAAAATCACTCCCGATGGAGTTTTATTTTACTCACATATCGATGGTTCAAAACATTTGTTTACCCCCGAACGAGTGATGGACATCCAGCGATTTATTGGTGCCGATATTATGATGGCTTTTGACGAATGTACACCCTACCCTTGCGAACACGACTATGCCGAAAAATCGATGGAACTAACCCACAAATGGCTCGATAGGTGTTGTACACATTTTGATAATACGGAACCAAAATACGGATATAATCAAACTCTTTTCCCAATAGTTCAAGGAAGTGTTTATAAAGATTTAAGAATAAAATCGGCCGAAAAAATTGCTTCCATGAATCGTGAAGGCAATGCAATTGGTGGTGTTTCTGTTGGAGAACCCATCGACTTAATGTACGAAATGACCGAAATTGTATGCGGAATTTTACCAAAAGACAAACCTCGTTATTTAATGGGAGTTGGAACTCCTGCAAACATTTTAGATTGTATCGAAATGGGAGTGGATATGTTTGATTGCGTGATGCCAACACGAAATGGACGAAACGGAACAATTTTTACACGCAATGGCATCATGAATATGAAAAATGAAAAATGGAAAAATGATTTTTCGTTAATTGATAAAGAAAGCGACTTATTTGCCGACCAACAATACACAAAAGCTTACTTAAGGCATCTTTTTACAGCCCACGAACAACTTGGAGGAATGATTGGAAGCATACATAACCTTCACTTTTATTTATGGCTTGTAAAAGAAGCACGAAAACAAATTATGAATGGCACTTTTACTAGTTGGAAAAGTGTAATTTTACCAAAAATATCTCAACGAATTTGACTTTTTAAATGAAATATAAAAATCCTTTTAAAATAAAACTTATTGATTTATATATTTTCCGAAAGTTCCTCAGTACTTTCTTTTATGCTATTACATTATTAATCATCATTGTAATAATTTTTGACGTTTCCGAAAATATTCAAGATTTTATCGATAAAAAAGCACCAATTTCGGCAATTTTATTCGATTATTATTTAAACTTTATTCCATATTTCGTAAACTTATTTAGTCCACTTTTTACCTTTATTGCGGTTATCTTTTTTACTTCAAAAATGGCTGAAAACAGCGAAATTATTGCCATTTTAGGAAGTGGAATAAGTTATCGGCGACTATTAGTTCCGTATATTGCAGCTTCTATTTTTTTAGCTGGCATGACATTCTATTTGTCCAACTTTTTAATACCATACACCAATCAAAAAATGCTCGATTTTAAGGATAATTATATCAGCAAGCGTGTAAAAAATAAAGACAGAGATATTCATATAAAAATTGGTCCCGATACTTTTGTGTACGTTGAACAGTGGGATAACGACAATCAAATAGGATATAATTTCACGTTTGAAAAAATGACCTTTAATGAGATGAATTATAAAATTGCTGCTCAATCACTTCAATGGGATAGCACAAGTAGCAAATGGACTTTTAATAATTACGTGAAACGATACGCATCGGGTTTAGACGAATATGTTGAATCGGGAACAAAAATGGATACTACTTTAAACTTAGTTCCTGGCGACTTAGTAATTATTCGCGACATGATGGAAACAATGAATTATTGGCAAATTCGAGAATATATTAAAAAAGAAACTTCTAAAGGCTCCGAAAATGTGAAATTTTATGAAGTAGAAAAGCATAAGCGTATCTCCTACCCTTTTGCAACCGTTATTTTAACTATAATTGGATTTTCGGTTGCTGGACGTAAAACAAGGCGAGGCATGGGGGCTCATATTTTAGTTGGATTGTTGATTAGCTTTTCGTATATATTGTTTATGCAAATCACCACTGTATTTGCTACTTATGGAAATCTTTCGCCTTTTATTGCAGTATGGATTCCAAATGTCCTTTACCTGGGAATTGGAATATATTTGTCGTATATTGCTCCAAAATAATATTTTTTTTTGATGATTCTCTGCGGCAAATCTGCGGTAAAAATATTATCGTTTACCCCAGCGATTTGTCATTCCGAATGAAGTG
The DNA here is from genome assembly GCA_038210985.1 of Bacteroidales bacterium. Taxonomy (GTDB): domain Bacteria; phylum Bacteroidota; class Bacteroidia; order Bacteroidales; family WCHB1-69; genus JAQUGA01. Next base: position 30,431 of record JBBQWB010000016.1, on the reverse strand, counting down.
TTTGCATGGACAACGTAGTGAGGAATCTAATAACGTTATAGATGCATACGCTACACTACGTTGCTCCGACCAATGGCGGATGCATGACAAGTATAAAAGCTTTGTGGTAAAAATTCGTCGTTTACCCCAGCGATTTGTCATTTCGAACGTAGTGAGGAATCTAATAACGATATAGATGCCACGCTTCACTACATTTCTCCGACCGCTGGCGGATGCATGACAAGTGTAAGTGCATACGTTATACTTCGTTTTTTCGACTGCTGCGGATGAATGACAATCATAAATACACTATGCAACACTGTACCATTGCTTTAGCAATCTGTTCGTTGCGGTGAAAAAAAATCAGAACATAACTTTTTCGATGAATTTTGAGAAGGTCTGTGTACCGCCGCCAATTAATATTTCATTTTTCACACCATTAACATCCTTTATTATCGAACCAAAGATTCGTTCAACTCCAAATTCCTCTTTAAAATAAGGAATCATTAAGGAAGATGGTCCCAAAATAAAGACTCTAGTATTTGCTCCTATTCGCTGTATTTCGGAATAAAAACTATTATTTACAATAGAAGTGGCAGTAATTATTAATACATCCGAAGAATTTATACAAGAATCTTTTTCGGATGGATGTAAAACCTCTGGAAATTCACAAAAATCGTCAAAAACACATGGTTTAAATCCATTATTAACCAACGAACTAACAATTGGACGAAAATTGCCAATCATCGAAATTTTTTCGGATGTTTTCAACTTCATTTCACTTATTAAATCGCTAGAAGCATAATAATCCGACTGATAATTAAAAATTGAATTATAATAAGCCAATAAAAAGGATCGATGCGAATGCAATTTAAAGTTTATTTTTGAAGGAATTTCTGAAATTGTGTTGCCTAAAGTTGCAGCCACGCCAATATGATGAGTCGAATGTGAAATAAAATTATAAACCGATCCTAAAACAACATCTTTTATTGCAGAAGAATCATAACCATAAATTTTATGCAATTCAAATAACAGATCTTTATTCATAATAATTGAGTTCTGAAAAATAAAAAGCCTCCTCGATGTTATCGAGAAGGCTTAAATAAAGGAATAAACGATTAAAGTTTATTTATTTTCTTCATTAAACCCGATTTCAGGTTTGATGCTTTATTCTTATGAATGATGCGTTTTTTTGCAAGTTTATCAATTAAAGAAGTCATTTTTGGCAATTGAGCATTAGCTTCTTCTTTTTCATTTGTTGAGCGGATTTTTTTCAAGGCATTACGCATTGTTTTAGCATAATAGCGGTTTGCATCACGTTTTTTGTCGTTTGCTCTGATTCGTTTGATTGCCGATTTATGATTAGCCATCTTGTAAAATTCTTTTTATTTTTATTCTTTTTATATCAATTTTGGGAGTGCAAAGTTACAAGTTTTTTTTACTAATCCAAACTTTTTAAACAAATTATTTTTTTCTGTCATTTATAATTTAAGAATTATCAAAATAAACACTACAAATCAGCCATTAAAAGTAAATAAATCAACGATTATATTAAAAAAAATTGTACTTTTGCATCTCTTTTTACAAATAAAATTAAATGACAACTATTACATTACCCGATAATTCAACCAAACAATTCGCCAAAGGCAGCACAGGAATGGATATAGCCATGTCGATTAGCGAAGGTTTGGCTCGAAATTCAATGGCTATTGGTGTGAATGGCAAAACACAAGATTTACTAAAACCCATCACCGAAGATTCGCATATAAAAATATTTACGTGGAACGATTTGGAAGGAAAATCGACCATGTGGCATTCTTCTGCCCATTTAATGGCAGCTGCAATCGAATCGCTTTATCCAGGCGTGAAATTTGGAATTGGACCCGACATTGAAAACGGATTTTACTACGATATAGATTTTCTCGATTGCACATTGGGAACTGATGATTTAGTGGCAATTGAAAAGAAATTCATGGAATTAGCTTCTCAAAAACTCACGTTTAATTATCGTTTAGTTAGCAAGCAAGAAGCGATTGCCCATTTTACCAAAAAAAATGATGAATATAAACTAGAGCTCATCAATGAACTCGAAGATGGAACAATTTCATTTTATCAAACTGGCGATTTTGTAGATTTGTGTCGCGGACCTCATCTACCTGATACGTCCTTTATAAAAGCTGTAAAATTAACTGCTATTGCTGGTGCTTACTGGCGTGGCGATGAAAAACGCAAACAACTTACACGAGTTTATGGCATCACTTTCCCTAAAAAGAAAGAATTAGACGAATACTTATTATTGCTCGAAGAAGCTAAAAAACGCGATCATCGTAAGTTGGGAAAAGAATTAGAATTATTTACTTTTTCGCAAAAAGTTGGAGCTGGCTTACCGCTATGGTTGCCCAAAGGAGCTGCACTTCGCGAACGATTAGAAAATTTCCTGAAAAAAGTTCAAAAAGAATACGGATACGAGCAGGTTATTTGTCCTCATATTGGAAATGTGGAACTATACAAAACTTCTGGTCACTTTCAAAAATATGGCAAAGATTCATTTCAACCAATAACAACCCCAGTTGAAGGCGAAGAATTCTTTTTAAAACCGATGAATTGCCCTCATCACTGCGAAATATACTCATTTAAACCCCGCTCATACAAAGACTTACCTATTCGTTTAGCTGAATTTGGAACGGTTTATCGTTACGAACAAAGTGGAGAATTACACGGATTGACAAGAGTTAGAGGATTTACTCAAGATGATGCTCATATTTTCTGTCGTCCCGATCAACTTTTAGACGAATTTAAAAAAGTTATTGATATCGTTTTGTACATTTTCAAAACACTAGATTTTAAAGACTTTATTACACAAATTTCGCTTCGCGACCCAAAAAACAAAGAAAAATATATCGGTTCGGACGAGAATTGGGAAAAATCGCAAAGTGCAATCATTCAAGCGGCAGAGGAAAAAGGATTAAAAACGGTTATAGTGGAAGGCGAAGCTGCATTTTATGGTCCAAAACTCGACTTTATGGTTAAAGATGCAATTGGTCGTAAGTGGCAACTAGGAACCATTCAGGTAGATTATAATTTACCCGAACGTTTCGAATTGGAATACACTGGCAGCGACAATCAAAAACATCGTCCAATAATGATTCATCGTGCTCCATTTGGCTCTATGGAACGTTTTGTAGCTGTATTAATTGAGCATACTGCTGGTAATTTTCCATTATGGTTAACTCCCGAACAAGCAATAATTTTACCTATTAGTGAAAAATATGCTGAATATGCTGAAAAAGTATTAAATTTGCTCAAAAAATTTGACATACGTGCTTCAATTGATGAACGAAATGAAAAAGCTGGCAGAAAAATTAGAGATGCCGAAATCAAAAAAATCCCATTTATGATTATTGTTGGGGAAAAAGAGGAACTTGAAAATTCCATTTCGGTTCGCAGGCATGGTGAAGGCGATTTAGGAAGTATGTCTATTGAAGAACTTGCATCAAAAATAAACAATGAGATATCCGAAATGATGTCCTCAAATAATTCAAATTAGTATTCATTTAAAGAAGGGAGAATAAGCCATAGCAGCATTATTAAGAAAACCGGGTACGCACAGAAACTTTCCCAGCAAGAAAGAGGCTGCCCACAGAATTAACGAGTTTATTACAACTCCAGTCATTCGTCTGGTTGGCGAAAACATCGATACAGGCATCGTAAATTTACGTGATGCTATCGACATGGCTAACAGTTTGGATCTCGATTTAGTAGAAATTTCGCCTACGGCAAATCCGCCAGTTTGTAAAATTATGGATTATCAAAAGTTTCTGTACGAACAAAAAAAGAAACAAAAAGAGATGAAATCCAAAGCTACGAAGATTGTTGTTAAAGAAATTCGACTAGGACCAAACACCGATGACCATGACTTTAATTTTAAAGTAAATCATGCCATCAATTTTTTAAAAGATGGAAATAAAATTAAAGTAGATGTTTTCTTTAAAGGACGCTCGATTGTTTACAAAGATCAAGGCGAGATTATGCTACTAAAATTTGCAGAAGCTTGTATTGAATTTGGAAAACCTGAACAAATGCCAAAACTCGAAGGAAAACGTATGATTATGATACTTACACCCTCGAAAAAATAATATAAAAATATTGATTTTAAACTATCCTTAAATTAACTAATTAAAAGTCACTAAAAATGCCAAAAGTAAAAACCAAATCCGCAGCGAAAAAACGCTTTTCGTTCACAGGAACAGGTAAAGTTAAGCGCAAACATGCTTACCATAGTCATATTTTGACAAAAAAATCAAACAAACGTAAACGTAACTTAGGTTACTCTACAATTGTTGATCCTGCCGATATGAAAAAGGTAAAACTAATGCTTAACATCTAATCATCGGAGTCATTAACCCTTACATACAGCTAGTTAAGTTTCCAAAATGGAACGCTGTATTAAAAATTAAAAATGGAGAATAACTTATGCCAAGATCAGTAAATCATGTTGCTTCAAGAGCACGCAGAAAAAAAATCCTTAAGCTTACAAAAGGTTACTTTGGACGACGTAAAAACGTTTGGACAGTAGCTAAAAACACTTGGGAAAAAGGTCAACAGTATGCATACCGCGACCGTAAAACCAAGAAACGTAATTTCAGAGCACTCTGGATTACACGTATTAACGCAGGTGTTCGTGAATACGGATTGTCTTATTCAGTTTTCATGGGTAAAATTCATCACGAAAATATCGACCTTAACCGTAAGGTTTTAGCCGATTTAGCGATGAATAACCCAGAAGCTTTTAAAGCAATCGTTGAAAAAGTAAAATAGATTTCTATTATACTCGAAATTCACTGTAAGTCAAAAAAAATAGTTTAAAATCATAAAAAAACTGCCGATTAATTTCCGCAGTTTTTTTTTATAAATACACTGGTACTAATAAAAATCACGAACTAGTGTTTTCAAGAAAACACTAAATTCGTTGCTTCGAAAGTGTTTCGACATTTCGACTAAGCTCAATATACCATCTCGTATTTGACGTTTTCGCACCAAACACAGAGTTTTCTTGCAGATACAACATTGGTTATTATTTTGTTAATACTGTATTTTGAAAATAAATTATATTTGCCAAACTGTAATAATTTCCTACATACTACTGTTTTACAGCCTTTTAATGCATATTTATTTATCACAAAAAAGAAACTTACCAATTAGCAACATACCATTTAGTAAGTTTATAATATAATATTCAATGATTTATCCACTACGTGGAATAAGTTTCTAGGTTAACTTTTCTTTTATTGATATTTATGTCCTACGGACAAAAATATTTTGTGTTTTACGCCGATTAGTTCGAGTAATGGTTCAATTACGACAATTTATTTTTATAATCTTCGTGCCCAAAATCCTTAATTAAAATAAATTCACCATCCTCTTTTATTACACCAATGGATGGATGCTTAACCCCATTAAAAAAAGTAGTTTTAACCATGGTGTAGTGAATCATGTCGTCGAAAACAATTTTATCACCTGGCTCTAAGGGCTCATCAAACGAATAATCACCCATTCCCATAAAGTCGCCAGCTAAACACGAAGAACCTCCCATTCGATAGGTCGGTTTCCCTTCCATTGCATCCGTAGAATTCAAAATTGTTGGCTTGTAAGGCATTTCTAGACAATCAGGCATGTGACAAGCAAAAGACACATCTAACATAGCAACGTTTATTCCTCTGGAGTTAATAATATCCTGTACGGTGGAAACTAAAAAACCAGTTTGCCAACCAACTGCTTCTCCGGGCTCAAGAATGACCTCTTCTAAATTAGGGTATCTTTCTTTGAAAGAACGCAGTAAACTCACTAAATGCTCAATATCATAACCATCGCGAGTGATGTGATGACCACCACCCATGTTAAACCATTTACATTGCTTGATTAAATGTCCAAAACGCTTTTCCACCTCTGCCAAAGTACGTTCCAAAACAAATGAATCGTTCTCGCACAAGGTATGAAAATGCAATCCTTCAATTCCTTCAGGAAGAACAGCCCCAAAATTATCTGAAGTAATTCCCAATCGTGAACCTGCGATAGTAGGATTATACAAATCGGTTTCTACTTCGGAATATTCAGGATTTATTCGCAAACCAACGCTCACTTTTTTTGGAAATTGACTCATTGCAGGAGAATGTTTTTCCCATTGCGAAAATGAATTAAAGGTAATATGACTAGAATAAATCAAGATATCTTTAAATTCTTCTTCTAAAAAAACCGGACAATATGTATGAGCTTCCACTCCCATTTCTTCGGCAATTAAACGTGCTTCGTTTAACGAACTTGCCGTTGCTCCCGACAAATACTGGCTAAGCATTGGAAAGCTATGCCAAAAAGCATATCCTTTTAAAGCACAAATAATTTTTACGCCTGCTTCTTGTTGAACTAAATCAAGAATTTCGAGGTTGATTTTCAGTAAAGACTCATCTTGCACGAAGCAAGGAGAAGGAAATTCATTATAATCAATTGACATAGAGTAGAATATTGAAAATTGCAAGGTTTAATATTAGTCAAAAGTAATAAAATGTATTGTATTAATTGCTAAATTAATAAAAAAGCCAATGTTGATGATAACAACAACATTGGCTTTAGATTCTTTTTGAATTAGAAATTAGTTTATTTCAACCGTTAATTCCTGATTAATTTCTTCGTGCCAAGGCAAACCATATTTACCCATAACTTCCAAAAATGGATCTGGATTAAACTCTTCCACATTAAATACACCAGTTCCATTCCATTTACCAGTTAAAATCATCAATGCTCCAATCATAGCAGGAACACCTGTTGTGTATGAAACAGCTTGTGCACCAATTTCTTTATATACCACATCGTGATGGCAATTATTCCAAATAAAATACGTTTTTTCTTTTCCGTCTTTTATTCCACGAATTTGGCAACCAATAGATGTTTGTCCGTGATAATTTTCGCCTAATGAAGAAGGTTCAGGAAGAACAGCTTTCAAAAATTGCAAAGGGACAATTTCTTTACCTTCGTACATAATAGGCTTAATACTTGTCATTCCAATTTCTTGAAGTACGTTTAACGCATTAATGTATTTTTGACCAAAAGTCATCCAAAAACGAGCTCGTTTTAATGTAGGATAATTCTTCACTAAAGATTCTAATTCTTCATGATATAAGACATAAGATTCTTTATCGCCAATTTGAGGATATGCAATTGGTTTATGAATTTCCAGAGGTTTTGTTTCTATCCATTTTCCATTTTCAAAAAAGCGACCGTTTTGGGTAATTTCTCGGATATTAATTTCGGGATTAAAGTTAGTAGCAAAGGCTTTACCATGATCTCCAGCATTGCAATCTACGATATCGAGATAATGAATTTCATCAAATTGATGTTTTGCAGCATAAGCTGTAAAAATACTGGTTACGCCAGGGTCAAAACCACAACCTAAAAGAGCCATGATTCCAGCTTCTTTAAAACGCTCCTGATAAGCCCACTGCCAGCTATACTCGAACTTTGCTTCATCTTTAGGTTCGTAGTTAGCAGTGTCCATATAATTGGTTTTGGTTGCTAAGCAAGCATCCATAATTGGTAAATCCTGATAAGGAAGTGCCACATTAATAACTAAATCAGGTTTATATGATTGAATCAATGCGATGGTTTCCTGCACGTTATCGGCATCCACCTGAGCAGTTTCTATTTTGCGATATTTGATACTATCCGCAATTTTATCACATTTGGCTTTTGTACGACTTGCCAACATTATTTCGGTAAACACTTCGGGCACCGATGCACATTTATGTACCACCACAGAACCAACGCCTCCGGCTCCAATAATTAAAACTTTTGCCATATCAATTTGAATTTATTTACGTTTTGTTTGTAAAATTACAAAAAATAGGTTTACAACCAAATATCAAAAAAAAAGCCCTGCAAAATTGCAAGGCTTTTTTGGGGATAAATCAAAATTTATTTGATAATATTAATTTTTGAAGTTTTAGTACCGTTAGCAGTTTCGATTGTTACGAAATATACTCCAGCATTCAAGTTAGAAACATTAATTTCTAAGCCACGATTAGCAGCAACTTGATTATAAACTTCTTGACCTAAAACATTTACAATACGAACCATTTTAATAATGCTATTTGATTCGATACGAATGTTATTTGTAGCAGGATTAGGATAAATTCTTGAAGTTATAGTTGTTTCACCAACGTTAGCACTTACTGAAATGTTAATATCGTCTAATAAAAGACGGAACATATCGGCAGCAGAATATCCAAGGAAACCAAAATAATATGTTCCAGCTGCAGTAACGGTGAAGTTAGCAACACCTTGAACATATGTATCATTTGCGATACCAGGATGATCATTTAAAACATTAGCCATACCAGTAGCAGTTTGTTCAGTACCGTATGCCACTTTAAAATTTTCAGGATAATCAGCACTTTGAACACGATACCAATAGGTAATACCATAGGTCCCTGGGTTAACAGTAATACAAGTAGTAATAAACCAATCATTTAAAGCTGTAGTTTCGTTAAAGCTAAGAGCTGCAACATGCGTTCCACCATGAGCTATAGTTGCAGATTCTCCAACAAACCATGAAGCACCATCTGCATTTCCATCAACAGTTGTCCAACCAAGCATTGAAGCTTGATTTTCAAAATCTTGGGTATAAGGAAGAGTAGAAGCAGGAACATTGTATGTGTAATACCATGCTGACATATCATTAGCAGTATTTGCATCGCTTGGTAAAACAACCCATGCTTTAATTGAATCTAAACCAGTTGCACTTAAATTAACATTGTTAAATGAGAAAGTTAAAGATGCACCTGGAGCAATAGCAGCAGTAGTATTAGCAGTTACAGGAGCAGCTACACCTTTTTGATAATACACAGGCAAACCAGCTGCAATTGTTGCAGATCCAGCATTTTGAATAACTACTTGAATTTCTTCTGTAGCTGTTAAATAACAAGCAGGTGCAGGAACAATAACTTCCAAAACCGCTGCATCATTTGCAGAAAGATCACCCCAACTAATTAAATCAATACTTAAAGAAGCACCATCATTAGTATTATTAGCAATTACTTCTCTAAATCCAACATAAATATTTGAACCAGCAGTAACTAAAGCACCAACAGGAACTTTATAAAGTGTCCAAACTGAGTCACCAGCACCAGCAGGAAAAGTTAAATCTAAGCCCATAACTGAAAAACTTGCAGGAGCAGTTGCATTAGTTGTAGAAATTTTCACTTGTAATTTTTCTAAATAAGTTTTAGGCCATCTTAAAACCCAAAAACTCAATGTATCCGCAGTCTGAATGTTTGACATTTGAGGAGTGATTAACCATTGATCGTTTGAAGCTGTACCACCAGTATTCCATGTGCAAAAAGCAACGGCATTTCCACCGTTAACACCTTCCAATGCTGTGGTTGGAGCAGTAACTGTTCCACCCTGCCAACCTGGAACTGGAGTTGTACCAGCTGTAACCCGAATCCATCCAGTTCCACCATCTGGATTTAATTTAGACCATCCTGCAGGAGGATAAGCAACTGCTTCAAAACTTTCTCTAAGAAAAGTAACTGAATTTATTTCTTTAGTAGAATTTTGTACAGTTACACTAGTAGGATTTACTTTCAGCGAATAATCTCTTGAAGTAGGAGATTTTACATCGCTTTGTGCCATTAATGCAAAGCTCATAAAGCTTGCAATAAGAATAAAGGTAATTTTTCTCATGTTGATATTTTTAGTTATTAATAATACAAAATTAATGAAAAAATGATAATAAAAGCAAATAAGTAATGAATAAATGACTTAAAACAAGCAAGTATAAGTTATAATTTTGATTTTCAATCGATTAAATATGTGCTATTTTAAAATTTTAACAATTATAGGCAATGATAAATACTCGGAATAAATTTCTCCTCCAATGGAATTTCCATTTTGAAGGGATGAAGTTACAGTTCGTTGAATTTGAATATTTGCATTTCCTTCCTTTACTTGATTTAAATCCGAAGGTTTAATTACAATATCATTAGATCCAATAATGGTGGGATAAAAATAATATTCTTTTATGGAATCTTTTAGAATAATTTTAACTTGATCCATAGCCGAAGAAGGCAAACCATACCAACTAATTGTATTGGATGCTTGTTTGGATATAACATTCCCTTCGATATACGGATCGGCTTTTAAAAGCGGCACCGTGTTTTTATATGTTTTTCCATCGTTGTCGATATACAAAAAGGTATTATCGGAAATCAACTCTCCTGCTTTTTTAGTTTCATAAAAAGTTCCTGTAAATATTGATTTATCATCGTGCATTGGCTCATTGTTCCACGAAACCTTACTGTCTTTAACCAATCGTAGGCTTGTTCCATTTATTCCTCCAAAGCGAAAAGATGCACTAACCGATTGTGTTTTTGTAGCTACATCATAGACCACCGAATAGGATTGATAAATTTCTGTTTGAACCACTTTATCCGAATCGGATGTTTCGTTAGATCTACAAGAAATTAAAACAAGTGAAATTGAAAACAATAATAATTTGAATTTATTCATAAACTTGATTTTAGATAATTTTAACGAAGATAATAATTAAAATTGCAAATTGACATCTTTTGTTCAATTTAGGCAGAAAAAAATTAAGGAAGTCCACAAAACGCAAGTATCGACTTTTCTGTAAATTGTCATATAAAAACAAATGATTGCAAAACAAGAAATCCATACATTAAAAAATCGTTTCAGATCCTGTTTTTCTGTGCAACACTGTGTAATAATTTTATTAAGTTTATCTTTTAACTTGCTTATTATGGACTAGCAGAAAAAAAATAATGGAATTTCCGAAATATTGATATAATTCTCAAAATACTAGTTGAATTTTCAACACTATTACCCCGATTCCTAAAAGGTGAATATAGAAAACCTGATATTTAACGTGAATTTTTACAAAAAGCTATCTTCTTCCACCCAAAAAAATCATAATAAAATACATCAATGTTGCTAAGGAAGCAAGAGCTCCCACCACATAAGTTCGGGCTGCCCATTTTAAAGCATCTTTTGCTTCTTCATGCTCACGACCGGATGTTAAGCCCGAAGCATTAAGCCAAACCAATGCTCTGCGGGAAGCATCGAATTCGACAGGCAGTGTAATAAATGCAAATAAAGTAGTTAATGCAAACAAACCTATACCAACCAATAAAAGAGCTGGAAAAGAGCTCATGAAAATTATTCCCAACAATAAAACCCATTGCATATATCTTGAACTAATGCTAACAATTGGGACTAATGCTGAACGCATTTCTAAAAATTTATAAGCAGATGCATGTTGCACTGCATGACCACACTCATGAGCTGCTATAGCGGCGGCGGCAACACTTGCATTGCGAAATACACCATCACTTAAGTTTACTGTTTTTGTTGTTGGGTTATAATGGTCGGTTAATTGACCTTGGACCGACTGCACTTTGACATCATAAATGCCGTTTTCGCGTAACATCCACTCTGCCACTTCTCTTCCAGTTAATCCTGAGCGTAATGGAGTTTTTGAATATTTTGCAAATTTACTTTTTAATTGACTACTAACCAACCAACTAATAAGCATGAAAACTCCAAAAATCAGATATTGTCCGTAATAGTATTGCATAATTTTAAAAAATTAAATTTATTTAATGCAAAAGTACACAAGCTTTACTAATTAAGCGTTTTGAAGTTTCAGTATTAAATAATTTTAACAAATATACACTACATGGGAAAACTATTTAAGATCACTATTGTCCGATAAACATTATAGAAATGATTAAACCTGAGATTTCTCTTCGCCTACGGCGAATACCAATGACAGAATTTTATAAAACCACGTTTATCGTTGATTGTAAGATTGATTCGATAACCGATTTCGAGATATTTTTAGATTTCTAAAAACGGTAGCAATAAGATATCCGTAAAAGAATTTTACAAGTTGTTGATTCGATGTTAATGTCCTACGGACAAATTTTTCAGTTGTTAGTATTTCTTTTTATTAATGACAGACAAAAATAAATAATGACAATTTATTCCATTGATTATCATTTTAGTAGAAACAATAATAAATCTATGGGGTAGTTTTTTACAGATTTTCACCAATTTATTTGCCTCAATCCTGAAGGATGTAAATTGGTGAAAATCAATTCATCCTTTAGGACTGAGGTGAAAATTGATTGAAACAATTTACACAAATCAGATACATTTAAATTTAGTCGGTCAGTAGTGATTTTTTTATTGAAATGCCTTACCCTATTTAATAAATGGATAGTTAAAACTCTTTTTTTAATTTAATAATTGTATCGCCGTGAAGCACGATAAAAAAAGCGTAACTATATGTAAATTATCGTCTAAAATTGCACAGTTCGCTTTAGCGAAGCAAAGATTTACTGAAAAGTTACGCAAAGCTTTATGGCTGTCATACATCCGCAAAACGTATTGCTGTGCAAGCACTTACATTTGCCATGCATCTGCCAGCAGTCGGAGAAACGTAGTGTAGCGTTTGCATCTAAAACATTAATAGATTCCTCACTACGTGTTGGAATGACAAATCGCTGAGGTAAACGATAATTATTTTAGTGCAATTTAGTCGCAGCGAAAGCAAAGTAGCATGCAAGAATATCTTATATGAAACCTTATATTTCTTATATGGTAAAAAAAAACAAACCATATAAGGTATTTAAGATACATATTAAGAAAAACACAGTTCCAAAATCACGCAGTTATTGCTATGTGTTTATGATTTACGAAATGGTGAAATAAATTAACCTCAACTAAAAAATTATCCATACTTTTGTTAAAACAAGTAAACAATAATATTATGAAAAGAATAATTCTTTTGAATTTTATAGTCATTGCTGGACAAACGATATTTGGTCAAGCAGCTGGTAATTATGTGTATAGCCAAAAAGGAACCACAAATGAACGAACTGCCAAAACCGACAATGCTTATTACAACAACAATTACACATATCAAGCTGCCTACCCTGTTGTAGTAAATGAAAAAGATTCGGTAATAAATTTAACAGTTAATGTTTTGATGAATGTTGACCCAAATGCATACGTTGCAATTTTAGGCACAAGTCAGGTAAGCGAAACGGTAGAATCGTCTCATCAAATGATTAACGATCGAATTGACAGTTTTATCAATGCTATTAAATTGTTTGGCATAAAAAACACAGATACTTATATCGATTTTATCTCACAATTTCCGATTTTTGAAATTGAAATTGAAAAAAAACTTTTCAGCAAATCATACAACGAAATTCCAAAAGGATTTGAAATTAAAAAAAATGTTCATGTTCGGTTTTCGGATATAAATATACTTGAGAAACTTTTAATTGAAGCAGCGAAAAAAGAAATGTACGACATTATAAAAGTAGATTATATTATTAATGATTATGAAGCTATTTATGATTCACTTAGAGTTACTGCAATACGTGTTATTGACGAAAAATTAAAAGACTTTAAACGTTTAGGAATCAAATATGATGCTATGTATAGCAAAGTTGAGGAATCTGTTCAAAGCACATATCCATTTGAAAGATACTCAAATTATACTCCATTTAATTCATCCAGCAACACAAAAACATCTTCTGGGAAAAACATTAACTCAGGCAGCACTAAATCGCAATATTTATTTTACGATAAGCTACCATATAGTGCTTATGATGTAATAATTAATCCCGATGTGGTTAAACCGCACGTTCAATTCTCGTATAAAATGACTGTAAAATATGTTTTAAAGAAAAATCAATAATCCCTATGAAACGAATCACCATTGCTCTTCTAATTGGCATAATGCCAATGTTAATGTTTGCACAAACCGAAAAAGGCTCTTGGAGTTGCCATCAAAAAAAAGTTAATTCTTCGTTTAGTCCAACATTAAAAACCAATAATGCACCAATTCATTCGTTTGATGTGTTGCATTACAACCTTGATTTAGATATTTATAATTGTTACTTATCTCCTTATCCTTCCTCGTTTACAGCTTCAAACACTATGACGTTTCGAGCAGATTCGGTAATAAATTTCATTCAATTAGATGCCGTTAATTCATCTTTGATAATTGATTCTATTTCGCCATCCACCTATACTTTTACGCATCAAAACGATATTTTACAAATTAATTTTAATGAAACAATAAATGCTGGAGTTACAAAAACTCTAAAAATTTATTATCGACATACAAACTTGGTGAATGATGGAGCTTTTTATGTTACAAGCGGTCGTTTATTTACCGATTGCGAACCCGAAGGAGCTCGAAAATGGTTTCCTTGCTGGGATAAACCAGCCGACAAAGCCACCATGGAATTAAGAACAAAAGTTCCTTCAAATGTACTTTTAGGATCAAACGGTCGATTACAAGATTCGTTGAAAATTGCCGATACTATTTGGTATCATTGGGCTAGCCGCGATCCTGTTGCAACCTATTTGATGACTATTACATCCAATGTTGATTTTAGATTAGATATTGTTTATTGGCATCCTAATGGAAGTGCAACCGACAGTGTGCCAATACGTTTTTATTATAAACAAGGAGAAAGTGTCAATAATATTAAAAATAAAATTATTCCTGTAACCGATTATTTTTCAGATATATATGGGATGCATCCTTTTGAGAAAAATGGATTTGCGTCCATCGACACTCTATTTACATGGGGAGGAATGGAAAATCAGACACTCACAAGTTTATGTAAAAATTGTTGGAGCGAAATGTTGGCAGTTCACGAATATGCTCACCAATGGTTTGGCGATATGATTACCTGTGCCACTTGGGGAGATATTTGGATTAACGAAGGATTTGCAACATACTCCGAGGCACTATGGATAGAACATTCTCAAAACTATGGTGCATACAAATCGGATTTAATTGGCAATGCTCAAACATATTTTAACCAAAACCCAGGTTGGGCAATTAGCGAACCTTCGTGGAGCACTTCTACTCCCGATGTTAATACCCTTTTCAATTATGCCATTACATACATGAAAGGCTCATGTGTTTTGCACATGCTCAGATATGTGGTTGGAGAAACTGATTTCTTCACTATTTTACATAATTATGCCGGAGATGCAAGTAATAAATACAAAAATGCTACTATTGGAGATTTTTTTAACAAAGTTCAAGATGTAACTGGACTAGATTATAGTTGGTTTAAAGAACAATGGATTCATCAGCCAAATCATCCAACATATTTGATAAACACTCAATTATCAAACATTCAAGGTCCTGATTATAATGTTGATGTAATTGTAAATCAGACTCAAACAAATACAGCTTTCTTTAAAATGCCAATTGAATTCAGAATTCAATTTTCGGATTTAAGCGACACCATTGTTAAAGTTTGGAATACTGAAAATAATCAAACTTTCCAATTTACTTTCAACAAACAACCTACTTCTTTTGAATTTGATCCATTTAGAAATATCTTATTAAAAACAGCTCAAACAACTGTTGGAGTCGATGCTTTAACTTCTTTTCAAATTAAGGAATTAAATGTATTTCCAAACCCATCAAACGGGATTTTCGACATTTCATTCTTTAATCCAAAAAATGGAAATGTGGATATGAAAATTACAGATTTAACTGGAAAAGTAATTTATTCGGACAATTCATTTTACAAACAAGGATATTGCAAAAAACAATTATCTGAAGAATCGCTAAATAAAGGAATGTATTTGTTAATCCTTGAAAATGGTTCAAGTAATTCAACCGTTAAGTTTGTTGTTCAATAGTTATTGTTTATAGAAAACTGCCAAGGACAATCATGCAATCGTGCCAAAGATATATTAATCAGCAGGTAGCAGGATTGTCCTTGTTCTTAAAATCTTTATTTAGTGCTTGTAAAAAACCGCCAAACACTGTGATTTTATGCCTCAAAAAGATTTGATTTTGTCGTAAAATTTGCAAGTTTCAAGGCAAATTTTTCGCCAAAATCATTTATTCATTGAATACAAATAACCCCGCATTGCATTTCGGCAGGCTCAATGACCAAATGCGAAGCTATTTAAATTCGATGCCTCCAGCGTCGAAATTTCAGAAAAACTTACTTATACAGATTTTTGTTGATGACAAATTGTGTGGCATCAGGAGATACATGAAAAATAAAACACACTGTGTTTTGGTAATCAATAGTTTACATGAAGTTTATTTATAAAAATCTAAGTGATATCAAAGTATGTTATCATATTCTAATCCGCCCCTTAAAAACTAAATCATTGGTTTTCTTAAAAATATATTTGTCAGGTCAGTTGTTCTTCATTTGAAAAACCACAAAATAAAAAAAAGCCCAGTATCAGCTGGGCTTTTTTAAATACAATATTATTATTAATCTGTTGAATAAATCAAGCTAATTTTTCCAGTATAAATATATTCTTTACCTAGCAAATCGAAGATGGTAATTCGATACACAAAAACTACATTCATATCCACTTTTACTCCATCAATTTTACCATTCCATCTGGTGAAATAATCGTTGCTTATAAAACATTGTTTACCCCAACGATCATAAATAAGCATTTCGTAACCAGCATTACTATATCCACTAGCAATAGGTCCAAATTCATCATTTAAACCATCTCCATTTGGTGAAAATCCATTAGGTATCCATACTTCAATACCCTCAAATACTTGCACCAAAATTGTGTCAGTATCCGTGCATCCATAGTCATCTGTTACTGTCAAAACAACGTTGTAATTTCCTGGTATTTCGTATTTAAACACTGGATTTTGACCAGCTGAATGATGTCCATTTGCAAAATCCCAATTCCATGAAGTAGCACCTTCCGAATTATCTGTAAATCTAATATTTGCTCGATCCACACCTATTGCACTTGGATTAGCAGAACCTATGGCTGTTGGACCAGGTAAATTAGGAATTACAACTGTTAATGGCACATCACAAATGCTATCACTAATAATTACAACATAAGTGGTTCCATGTAAACCAGATTCACTGTTTGAAGTTCGTGGAGGATTAACTCCCCAGTCGTATGTGTAAACGCCCGATCCACCTTCCACAGCAATACTTGCTGCTCCATCAGCTTGGTCGCAATGGGCAGGTGTAATCGAATTTACACTTGGTATTGGTGCTTCGTGGTTTGTTATTACAACAATTGCAGTATCCACACAACCATCACTATCGGTAACTGTTACAACATGAGTTCCTTCTGAAATATTATTAATATATGGATAGTCATTATTTGGGTTTGAACTCCAAGTATAATGGTAGTCTGGTCGCCCATCCGAAACGATTATTGTAATCGAAGCATTTGTATCCGAACATGTTTCATTTATTACATTCGAAACTAAAATACTAGGTGGTATAATTCTGTTTACGGTTATGGTTGAAACCAAAGAACATAAATGCGAGTCTGTAATTGTTACGATGTAATTATCATTTGTTAAATGAGTAATTGAAGC
The DNA here is from genome assembly GCA_038210985.1 of Bacteroidales bacterium. Taxonomy (GTDB): domain Bacteria; phylum Bacteroidota; class Bacteroidia; order Bacteroidales; family WCHB1-69; genus JAQUGA01. The sequence continues at coordinate 13,009 of JBBQWB010000016.1, read as the reverse complement.
CGTAGCAGCGTTTGAAGCATTAGCTCCCCATAAATATGTATAAGTTGGAGTTCCATCAGTAGGATGGAGTGTAATGGAGCCATTTGTGCTATCGCAAGTCATATCCATCACATCGTAAGTTGTTGTTAGTGCAGTAGGTTCAACCAATAAATAAGAGGATGTCATAGTGCAATTTCTGGAATCGGAAACTGTAACAGTATAAGAGCCAGCTTCAGCTCCAGTTAAATCCTGACTTGTACCATTTGCTCCCGTTGGATTCCATTGATATGTATATCCTGGAGTTCCATCATTTGGAGTTATATCCACTCCACCATTTGTAAGTCCATTACATGTTGGATGTGTTATTGTTCCATTAATGGTAATTATAGTTGGTTGATTTAGGGTAAAACTTGCCGTTCCAGTGCAACCTCTTGAGTCAGTAGCCGTAACAATGTACGTTCCTGCAATTACATTATTAATATTTGAAGTATTATAACCACCAGTCCAAGCATAAGTATAAGTAGGAGTTCCACCAATAGTTGTGGTAGTTACAGCTCCATTGCTTCCATTATAACAACTTACATGCGATAAATTACCTGTAATAGAAATTACTGCAGGCTGAGTAATTGGGATGCTAAGCGTGATTGAGCATGAATTTGCATCCGTTATTGTAACATTATAAGTTCCAAGAGTAAGTCCCGTTCTATCTTGCGATGTTGGATTATCTGCCCAATGATATGTGTATGAACCAACGCCACCTTCAACAGTAACATCAATAGCTCCATCACTACCACCATTACAACTTACGTTTGTAGCCGTAAAATACGCATCTAAAAGCAATGGATCTGTTACATTAACAATTGTAGAAGCTGTACACCCATTAGCATCAGAAACGCTAACAGTATATGTTCCAGCAATTGCCGTGTATGGAGAAGTTGATATCACACTATTAACTCTGTATGTTAATGGATTAATTCCACCTGTGGAGGAGAATGCGATACTTCCATTTCCACCATAACAAGCTGGTGATGTTGGAGTTGCTGTTAAAGAAATAGAAACAACATTAATTTGCATCGTTGTTGATATAGCACATACTCCTGTGTTTGGAGTAAAAGTATACGTTGAAGAACCAGCTGTAGTTGTATTTATGCTAGCTGGATTCCATGTACCTGCAATTCCATTTGTAGAAGTACTTGGCAATGCAACTGGAGTAGAACCAATGCAATAAGGTCCCATTTGAGTAAATGTTGGGAGAACATTTTCATTAATTGTAACTGAAACTGAACATGTAGATTGATTATTACAAGCATCGGAAACCGTCCAAACAATTGTGGAAGTTCCAACACTGAACAGCCCACTTGCGTCGCCTCCAACTCCAGTTCTATTAGTTGCCCCCGTTATGCTATAGGCAATGCTTGGATTAGCGGTACAATTATCTGTAGCAGTAATTTGCGGAATTGTATAATTACCAGCAGCAACCTGACACAGTGTTTGACCAGAAGGACAGCCTGTAATAACAGGTGGAATATTATCTCCGACAGTAACAGTTTGGGTTACATTAATGAAATTATTACAAGCATCTGTTACTTTATAAGTTCTAGTTATTATTTCAGGACATGTTGCACCGTTGGAAACATCGCTTACAAAAGTTACGGTTGGAACAGTGCAGTTGTCGGTTGCATCGGTTACTACACTAATATCCGCAAAAGGAACCGAACTTGCACATTGAACGGATAGTGGAGCTGGATTACTAGCTGTTGGTGGAATATTATCTCCTACTGTGATAATTTGTGTTACGTTTATAAAATTATTACATGCATCGGCAACTTTATAAGTTCTTGTTACTGTTTCGGGACATGTTGCTCCATTGGAGACATCGCTTACAAAGGTTACTGTTGGAACACTGCAGTTATCTGCTTCATCGTTTACTACACTAATATCAACAGCTGGAACTAACCCCGAACATTGGACTGCTATGGTAGAGGGATTACTTGCAGTTGGTGAAATATTATCTCCGATGGTTATTGTTTGGGTTACATTGATGCTGTTTCCACATGCGTCTGTTACACTGTATGTTCTAGTAATTATTTCGGGACATGTTGCTCCGTTTGAAACATCACTTACAAAAGCTACGGTTGGGGTACTACAGTTATCTGCTTCATCGGTTACCACATTAACATTAGCTAAAGGCACTAAACTAGCACACTGAACTGCTATTGGTGAGGGATTACTTGCAGTTGGTGGTATATTATCTCCAACTGTTATTGTTTGTGTTACATTAATAAAATTATTACAAGCATCCGCAACTTTATAGGTTCTTGTTATTATTTCGGGACATGTTGCTCCGTTAGAAACATCGCTTACAAAAGTTACGGTTGGGACACTGCAATTATCAGCTTCGTCGGTTACTACGTTTACATTTGAAGTAGGCACTAAGCTAGCACACTGAACTGTTATTGTCGCTGGATTACTTGCAGTTGGTGGTATATTATCTCCAACTGTTATTGTTTGCATTATATTGATGAAATTATTGCAAGCATCGGTAACTTTATATGTTCTAGTTATAATTTCAGGACAACTTGCTCCATTGGATACATCACTTATAAATGTTACAACTGGCACGCTACAGTTATCTGCTTCATCGGTTACAACATTTACATCAGCAGCTGGAACCAAACTTGCACATTGTACAGCTATTGGAACTGGATTACTTGCTGTTGGTTGAACATTATCTCCAACTGTAATAGTTTGTATTACATTGATGAAATTATTGCAAGCATCTGCTACTCGGTAAGTTCGAGTTACTGTTTCAGGACATGTTGCTCCATTGGAGACATCGCTCACAAATGTTACTGTTGGAACACTGCAGTTATCTGCTTCATCGTTTACTACACTAATATCCACTGCTGGAACTAACCCCGAACATTGGACTGCTATGGTAGAGGGATTACTTGCAGTTGGTGAAATATTATCTCCGACGGTTATTGTTTGGGTTACATTGATGCTGTTTCCACATGCGTCTGTTACACTGTATGTTCTAGTAATTATTTCGGGACATGTTGCTCCATTTGAAACATCGCTCACAAAAGTTACAGTTGGAACACTACAGTTATCTGCTTCATCGGTTACCACACTAATATCCACTGCGGGAACTAACCCCGAACATTGGATTGCAATGGTAGCTGGATTACTTGCAGTTGGTGAAATATTATCTCCGACGGTTATTGTTTGGGTTACATTAATAAAGTTACTACATGCATCTTCTACTTTATATGTTCTTGTAATTATTTCGGGACATGTTGCACCGTTGGAAACATCGCTTACAAAAGTTACGGTTGGTACACTACAGTTATCTGCTTCATCGGTTACCACGTTCACATTAGAAGCAGGCACTAGGCTCGCACACTGAACTGTTATTGGTGCAGGATTGCTAGCTGTTGGATTAACGGCATCCACATGCCTAGTGATTATTTGTTGACATGTAACTGGACAAGTTCCATTCGTATTATTAGCAGTATATGTTCTTGTTGTGGTAGCAGTACAACCAACCGTATTTGTTGCATCTGAATATGAAATTGAAGTACCATCCGTATTACTTACACCATCTAAAGCATTAAAACTTGCAGGTGAATTCGCTCCCGATGGTATCGGCTGATTACAAGCCGAAATATCAACATTAGAAGGACAAGTAATGGTTGGGCAACAATTATTCGTAACAACAGTTATAGAAGCAGTTGTAGCACATTGTCCAGCATCTGGGGTTAATGTATAAACTATTGAGCCTGCCGAACCAGTAGTAATTGTAGCAGGACTCCACGTGCCTGTAAAACCATTATTTGAAGTTGTAGGAAGTGAAGCTGGAGAATCTCCATTGCAATATGGTCCCAGAGCAGTAAATGTTGGAGTGATATTAGGATTGACAACAAGTGTTCCACTTGAACTTGAAGTACAACCACTTCCATTTGTAATGGTTACGGTGTATGTTCCTGATACATTTGTAGATGTGCTTGACGTATTTCCTGGATCTGTAGCTCCACCAGGCACTGTCCATGCATATGTATAGGAACCAGCAGGAGCTGGCGTGGCAGTTACGGTAACATTTGTTCCACTGCATACGGAAGGACTATTTACTGTTACTGTCGGATTTGCATTTATGGTTACTGCTCCACTTGAGCTAGACGTACAACCACTCCCATTTGTAATGGTTACGGTGTATGTTCCTGCTACATTGGTAGATGTACTTGAAGTATTTCCCGGATTTGTAGCTCCACCAGGCACTGTCCATGCATAAGTGTATGAACCTGCGGGTGCTGGCGTAGCAGTTACGGTGGCATTTGCCCCACTACAAATTGCTGGACTATTGACTGTTACTGTCGGACTTGTATTTATGGTTACTGTTCCACTTGAACTAGAGGTACAACCACTTCCATTTGTAATGGTTACGGTGTATGTTCCTGCTACATTTGTAGATGTGCTTGAAGTATTTCCTGGATTTGTAGCTCCTCCAGGCACTGTCCATGCATATGTATATGAACCTGCTGGTGCTGGCGTAGCAGTTACGGTGGCATTTGCCCCACTACAAATTGCTGGACTGTTGACTGTTACTGTCGGACTTGCATTTATGGTTACCGACATTGTCGTTGTTGCTCCACATTGATTTGCAGCTGGCGTGAAATTATAAACCGTAGTTCCAACAGTAGCTGTACTTATTGTTGCAGGACTCCATGTACCTGTGATAGCTGGAGTATTTGTTGAACTCGTGGGCAATGATCCTGGAGTAGCTCCCACGCAATATGGTCCAAGGGCAGTAAATATTGGAGTAACATTATTAGGATTAACGGTAAGCACCGTAGATGCTGTGCTTGTACAACCTTCCGCATTTGTAACGGTAACATAATATGTCCCTGCAATAGATGATGATGCTGTTCCAGTAAATGACTGTAGACCTCCAGTCATACTATTTGGGCCAGACCAATTATATGTCATACCTAACGGTAATGCTGAAATTGTTGCAGATTGACCATCACAATATGTACCTGATGAGGCTGAAGCCGCTGGCGTTGTGCCATTAGCAACAATTATAGAAGCGGTTAGTGTATTACACCCAGATGTCGAGGTAACAGTAACAGTATATGTGCCTGCCGAGGTAACAGTAATTGCCTGAGAAGCAGCTCCAGTATTCCAAAGATAACCAGAAAAACCATTATTTACAGTTAAAACAACACTACCCACACCAGAACAAATCACTAAAGGACCAGAGGCTGAAATACTTGGAACTAATGTACTAGCTGGATAGTATGTAAACACAAGTTGTGCTCTGTTAATACACATTGGTTCACTTGAAGATAAACGAAAGATATTAGTTCCACCATAAACATATCCAGGAATTCCACAAGGATAACTCACTGAAGCAGAAGTTGTGAGTACACAGGGGTTACTACTACACAAACAGCCACCATTGCCATCATAAGCAACCGGAAAAACAAATGAAGTAGTAGAACTTGTCGCAAATGTACCATAAATGGCAGCTCCTTGACAGCTTGCAGTCCAGTAATTAACCGTAACATTGGTTATTATACTTCCTGCAGGCACTGGGTCGAAAAATGTTTTCTCAATAATTGGAGCAGTATTCCCACAATAACTTAACGGAGTATTAGTACACCAATAATCAGCACCACAAACAGCACAGCCTCCACAAGCCTGAAAACCTGAATAGTAAATTGTTGTAGATGTAGTGGCACTTTGTGAAAAAGCACTAAAAATAAAATTTATTGCAAATACAAATACGAAAATTGTTTTTTTATAAAAATTTTTCATTTTTCAAATAAATTTAAAAAACAATTTTGCTTATTATTGCTAACTTGAAAAAGTTTAAAAACAAGCTAATTGTTATTATTTAATGCACCTAAATTTAAGACATCAAATATAAACAAAATGGTGCATATTATACACAAAAGTATTTACTTTTATTAATAAATACTTTTTACATAAACCTGAAACCAATTCTAAACACAGCATTTAGTATAAGGTTAAGCAGTTATTGAGGTATTAAAATACAATCTCTTCTACTATTTCCATTCAACCTTAAATCTGCAAGGAAATTCTATTACAAAGCCAAACTGAGCCTTATTACTGGCAATGCTCGAAAAAACCGTTTCGCCGTATCAAAGGATACGCCTGCAATGCTTTTTTCTGTGCTCGACCATCTCTAAAGCCCATTTTGGTTTTCATAGCGAATCACTTTGCGGATTTAAGGTTCAATTTTAAATCAATGCATTTTTTTATAAAATTTACACCTCTTTGAATTAAAAAGTTTTAAGTAATTTTGGGGCTGTTCTTCATAACATTATTTGATTAAAAATGATTTATAAAATTATTAAGAAAAACTTCAATTTACAAATGGTTTTATTACTATTTGTTCTATTTTTTACTTTTATCTCGTATGTTAAAATTACAGATTTTGATTTTGTTCAATGGGATGATGATGCTCAAATAACAAAAAATGTATTTGTAAAAAATTTGAGTACTCAAAGTATCTCTAATAATTTTGAAAAAAATAAATTTACCTTTTTAACACTTACAACATTTTCGGCTGTCTATAAAATTTGGGGCAATAATCCTGCTCCTTTTCATTGGTTAAGCCTTATTCTGCATTTATTAAATATAATATTGGTTTATTTCCTTTTAAAACAGTTTTCAAAAAATATTTATACCATAAGCTTAATTGTATTGCTTTTTGCATTGCACCCTTTAAGGGTTGAATCTGTAGCTTGGATATCAGAAATTAAAGGCTTATTATTTACTTTTTTCTCACTTATTTCATTTCTTTTTTATATTAAATATCTAAAGAAAAAAACCAATATTCATTGGTATGTTTTAGCAATAATAATGTCAATTTTAGCTTCTTTTTCTAAAATTCAAGGCTTACTTATTCCAATTTCGTTCTGTCTCATTGACATATACTATAACAGAAAAATCACGATTGAATTAGTTATCGAAAAATTAATTTTAGTTATTATTTTGATTAATGTGTTCTTTTATTCTTTCGCCTTAAAAACAAACTTTATCCTAATTTTATTTTTAATTGCATATTTTGCATTTATTAAAAAAAATATTCAAAAGAAGTTAGCTGATTTTACTATTAGTAAAGTTATGAAAGTAAGTTTAGCTAGTTTTACTACTGTATTAGTGTTGGCTAGTTTAACTTTTCTTATATTAAATTTTCAAACACTAGACTTATGGTATGAAAGTAGATATAGTTTTACAATTTTTGAACGATTTATGCTGGCGGGTTATTCTTTAGGATTTTATTTCAGCAATTTGCTATTTCCTTATCAATTTACAGCAATACATCCATACCCTATCCGTTTATCTAACGGCTTGTTACCACCAGAATATTATTACACCTTGTCTGTTTTAATTATCACTACACTTGTATCCGTTTTTTTAATTATAAAACGTAAAAAGATTCCCGATTTAGTATTCTTTGGCTGGTTTTTCTTTTTAGTTAATATCTCATTTTTTTTACATATCATTCCTATCCAAGGCCGTGTAGTAGTTGCCGATAGATATAGCTATTTTGCTTATTTAGGATTATTTATAATAATTGGAATATTATGCGAAAAATTTATTTTCAAGAAAAATTTGTCAAAATTATTTTTTATCAGTTTTACAATTTTGCTTTTTAGCCTTTCAGCAATAACATATAATAGATGTGATGTATGGGCAAATACAAAAGTTCTTTTTACAGATGTTTTGCAAAAAAACCCAAAGGTTTCTTTTGCATATTGCAATTTAGCGAGTAATCAAATGAGTCAAAAAAAATATGACAGTGCTATAGTCAGCTTTAATAAAGCAATAGAAATTGACTCCTTAGATTCCTATGCATATTTCAATCGTGCTTTTTCATTTATTGAAAACAAAAATGACGAAAAAGCAATTGAAGATTTTATGACAGCTATTAAAATTAACAACAATAATAAATTTAGAGCACTCTCATATACTCACATAGGTGATATTTATCATAAAAAAGGGCAAGATAGCTTGGCTATTTATTATTATAATTTTGCAGTAAGTATGGATAACGAATCTTCTTTTGCCTTTAACAAAAGGGGGATTTATTATTTAAACAAAAACAATAAAGACAATGCTTTAGCGGATTTAACTAGAGCAATAGAAATAGATAATTATTATGCGGAAGCAATAAATAACTTAGGGTCTTTATTGTTAGCTCAAGGCAAACCGAATGATGCTTTATTAAAATTTAATCGAGCTATTGAACTTGAGCCAGAATACACAATAGCATACTTTAACCGTGGTTTTTTAAAATATAACAACGGAGATCCCAAAAATGCAATTGAAGATTTTAATATGGCAATTAAATTTAATAAGGATTTTTATCAGGCATATATTCAAAGAGGAAGAGTGAATGCTTATTTAGGAAAATACAATAATGCCATAAGCGATTTTTCGTATGTTTTGGAAAAAGAATCTGGCAATTTACTTGCTTTAACAAATAGGGCTTATGCTTATTTTTATATAAATGATTTGTCAAATGCCGAAATTGATTTTTTTAAAACCACTGATTTATATCCTGAAACTGCATTTTGCTGGCAAAACTTGGGTTGGTTTTATATGAAAATGAACAAACCCGATAAGGCAATTAGTGCATATAAAAAATCACTTGAAATAGATGAAAATCTGGTTGTTTCATTAATTAATTTGGGAAGCATATATATGGACTTGAAAGATTTTGGAAATGCGGAAAAAGCTTTGCAAAAATCTTTGTCCTTAAGTCCAAGCAATTCCGAATCAATGATGTTCTTAGGAGATTTATATCGAAAAAAAGGGAATAAGGAAAAATCCTGCGAATACTATAATAAATCTTCAGTTTTTGGAAATGAACAAGCAAGAGCTGCTTTAAATTTGTATTGCAAATAAAGGAATTTTCAAAACCCTACTAACAGGCTGATATCTTAAAACGTATGGCATTTTAACATTCATTCTCTTTAATATGCCGAAATTTTAATTTACTCAGTGCTATACAATAAGGTTATCCTACCATTATACTTATATGCTTTTCCAAACTGATCATAGACAATTAATTGATATATAAATACTGCATTTAATGTTACAGGTACGCCACTAATTTTACCATCCCATTGTGAATAATAATCATTTGTATAAAAAACTTCTTCTCCCCACCTATCATATATTCGCAATTCATATCCATTATTCGCAAATGCTTTTACTGTTGGACCAAAGAAATCATTAATAGCATCACCGTTTGGTGTAAATGTATTAGGAATCCATACTTCGATATCATCGCTGACAATTATTGTTATACTTGTAGTGTCCATGCAACCAAATTCGTCACTAACCTGAAGAATGACTTGATATGTACCCGACTCATCATATGTATGAACTGGGTTTTGTTCAACAGAGGTTAAGTCATCATTAAAGTACCAGTTCCATGAAGTTGCATTACTTGATTCATCTGTAAATCTGAATTTAGCTCTTGAAATAGGAGCATAATAATTTGGACTTACGCTTATACCAGCAGTTGGACCTGGAAGATTTGGAATAATTAAATCAATGGATACAGAGCAAATACTATCATTTAGAGTAACCTGATAGTTTCCTCCTACTAAATTATGTTCAGTTGCATTATTTCTGGGAGGATTAATTCCCCAATCGTAAGTATAAACACCAGTGCCCCCAGAAACAATAACACTTGCACTACCATCAGGCAAATCGCAATGTGCCGATATAATATCACCTATTTCCACAATTGGTGGTTCATGATTGGTTAAATACACAGAAATTGTATCGGTACATCCATGCAAATCAGTAACTGTAACCGAATGAAGTCCGGATGATAAATTACCTATTGAAGGTAGCGTTGATGAGGATCCACTCCAATGATATTGGAATGGTGGAGTTCCAAAGTTTGTATTTGCTGTAATGGATGCATTATCTAAATTACAAGTTTCGTTAGCAAATTGAGATATAGCAATAGATGGTGGAATTATCCTGCCAATTATAACGCTAGTAGCGTAAGTACATGAATTATGGTCTGTAATTGTAACAAAATATTCCTGATCATTTAAGTTAGTTAAGTGATTTGTTGTAGCATTTAATGCATTGTGATCCCATAAATAAGTGTAAGTTGGAGTGCCACCACTTGGAACAATCGTAACTTCTCCATTATTCAAATCACAGCTTGTGCTATCCGAAGTAAAGTTGGCTGAAATTTGTGAAGGTTGCGAGACACTATAGGATTGACTTAAACTACATCCGTTATGATCGGTAACAGTAACAGTATAATTACCATGAGATAAATTATTTGCAATTAATCCAGTTTGACTATTACTCCATAAGCCATAATAACCAGCAGTTCCGCCAGACACGTTAACACTTATTGAACCATTGCTTCCACCAAAACAAAGAGGATTTGTTACGGTAGGATTAAAAACAAGCGAATTTGCTTGTCCAACAACAAATTGCGAACTACTCGTGCATCCCCTAGCATCAGTAACTGTAACAATATATGTTCCTGTACTTAAATTTGAAATATTTCCAGAAATTTGATTTGAGTTCCATAGATAAGTATATGGTCCAGTTCCTCCCGAAATGGTCGTTGTAATACTTCCTGAACTTCCACCAAAACATAAAGCACCAGTCGGTGTTCCTTGAATACTAATAGCTGCTGGTTGTAAAATAAATGCATTGATTACAACGGAACAAGAATTAATATCGGTTACTGTTACTGAATAATTACCAACAGAAAGATTGGTTAAATCTTGGCTAGTCTGGTTATTCGACCAATGGTATGAATAATTTGGAGTTCCACCCTCTACCGTTAAATCAATGAAACCATCGTTTCCACTATTGCAACTTATATCTGTTCTTGAATAATAAGCATCTAATAAATCTGGTTCTGTAATTATAATTGAAGAAGTAGAAGTACAACCTTGAGCATCAGTAGCTCTTACAATATATGTACCTGCTGGAGCAACATACGAAGAAACCGAAGTTATTCCATTGACCGTATAACTAATAACACCATTACCACCAATAGAAGAAAAATTAATACTTCCATTTCCAGCATAACATAAAGGATTAGTTACACTTGTGTTTAATGCTAATTGGCTCACGTTAACATCAATGGACGCAGTGGTTGCACATTGACCTGCGTTAGGTGTAAAGGTATAAGTAGAAGACCCTTGTGTTATAGTACTAATCAATGACGGACTCCAAACACCATGATAACCATTATTTGATGTGGTCGGAAGCAAGTCAGGTGTTGAACCTTGACAATATGGACCAAATTGAATAAATGTTGGAGTTATGTTTTGATTCACAACAATATCTACCGTTTTAAAGCAACCATTAACATCTGTAAATGTAACTTGAGCATTACCAGATGAAACAGCGGTAACCAAACCATTATTATCCACATTTACAATTACTGAATTTGATGAAGTCCAAGGGGAAATAGCATTTTCTGTTGTGGATCCAGTTAATTGACTTGTTGCCAAATTACATATATTTAATATTCCATTGATAACTGGTGTTTCATTTATTGTTAAAACAAGAGGAATTCTAGCACTTGCACAATTAGAAATTGTTTGAACTACTTCTACAAAATAGGTATAAACTCCAGAAGCAGTTACTGGTGGCGTATATGAATTTGAGTTACTCGACAGCAACAATCCTCCACTTGCTGCATCATACCAATTAATAATATTACCAGCACTTGGTGCATCAACAGATAATTGAGGAGTAGCATTTCCTTGGCAAATCGTCTGGTTTTGAGCATTTGTAGCAATTGGAATTTCAGGACAAGAACAATCTGGAGCTATAACATTCAGAGTGCTAATACATCCATTATTGGTAGAAGTAATTGTGATGTTAGTTAGAGGCGGAATATTTGTTATTGTTGACCCATTAATAACACCAGCAGTTGTAGATATTACTCCAACACTGTTAGAAAAATCGACATTATAAAATATTAATGTTGGGTCACATACAGCAGATACCAACTGCAATTGAGGCTGTTCATTGACTGTTACAGAAACTATACATGTAGAAACATTGCCACATAAATCTGTTGCAGTCCATGTTATTGTAGAATTTCCAATATTAAATAGACCACTTGCATCCAATCCATTTCCATTTCGATTCGTTGCTCCCGAAATAGTAAACGCATATGTCAACGCACCACCACAATTGTTAGTTGCAGTAATTTGAGGAATTGTATATATACCAGATGGAACACTACAAAATATCTGATCAGTAGGACAAGTAACAATGATAATCGGATCGCTAATTGTATAAACATAAGACCAATTGCTAATTAGTCCGCTGCAATCAGTATAAGCATAATGGTATGTTCTTGTACCCGAACAAACTAATGGATTTGGACTATCTACAGTTTCAACCAAAAAGGCAATTATAGTATTTCCACATACATCAGTTACATCAGGTGTCAATGGTGCAACAACATCAGAAATACAAGCCACTGTTGAATAACCGTTAGCAGGCACTACAGGAGTAGAAATTCTATCAATAGTATAAGTATAAGTCCAGTTGCTTACATTGGATGCACAATCAGTATAACTATAAGTGTAAGTTCTTGTACCTTCGCAAGTTAATGGATCTGGATTATCAACTGTGCTTACCAACACAGCAGGTACATTTGTTCCACATGCATCCACCACAACTGGAGTTGCTGGTGCTATTGCATCTGCAATACATATTACGGTTGAACTGCTATTTGCTGTAATTAATGGAACTGAGTTGTTATCAATTGTGTAGGTGTAAGTCCAGTTGCTAATATTGGATGCACAATCTGTATAACTATAGGTGTAAACTCTTGTGCCTTCGCATGTTAATGGATTTGGACTATCTACAACACTACCGAGAATTGCTGGAATATCACTTCCGCAAGCATCCGTTACTAGAGGCGGAACTGGAGCTATTGCAACGGCAATACATTCAACGGTTGAACTTTGATTTGCTGGAACAA